>DAOURD010000264.1:0-3661 GCA_030625295.1 Desulfobacterales bacterium
GGGCGGGCAGGGCGGGCCCTTTTCCAAAGGGGGGCACTTCAAAGTCCCCCTTTAACAAAGGGGGATTTAGGGGGATTTTCATGCTTGCGCGCAACCCGACTTTGACGGGGCCTTGGGCCCCAGCCCTTGAAGCACCAGAAAAAGGGTCCAAGAACGTGCGAATTTCCAGAAATTATAATTGTTAACATACGACGTCCAAACTTGCAACACAGTTTTTTCATTTGCATGCCTGCAGCAAAAGCACCGACCAGCCTCCGCCCCGGATGGAGTAATGGAGTGATGGAGTGATTGGTCTAGAGGAATATAAGTCTTCCCAATCTTACTCCCCCACTACTCCAGTACTCCAACACTCCATCACTCCGTTTTTCTTGCTGTTACTCTTGTCCTCACGACCCGATCGTGGCCACTGTAATCCTTGATTACAGCCCACTCACTGTAAGCCCCGGAGCGTGCAATCACCTTCTCCACCGCGACCCATTGGTCGTAACCAATCTCAAAAAGGAGCCACCCTCCTGGAACCATGTGGTATGAAGCCTCTTTGATGATGAGTCTAATTGCCTCCAGCCCGTCGGAGCCCCCCTCAAGGGCCTCCCGAGGCTCATATTGCGTAATTTCCGGTGGAAGCACCTCGAATTCATGACTCGAAATGTATGGAGGATTCGAGACGATCACATCAAAATAGCGCCCCCGGTCACGGACTGGATCGAACCAATTCCCCTGCAAAAAAGTGATGGTTTTGTCGAGTTCGAGCGTTCGAGCGTTATCCGTGGCCACGGCCAGGGCCTTTTCCGAGCGATCAACTGCATAAAAGCTGTGGTCTGGCCGTTCGGAGGCTATGGCAAGGACAATAGCCCCTGAACCAGTCCCAAGATCCAGGATCTTCAAAGGTGCTGGTCCTGGTTCTGGCGGTATGATCGTGAAGGCAGCCTCCACAAGGGTCTCGGTCTCAGGCCTCGGTATCAGGACATCAGATGTCACCTTCAGATCCATAGACCAGAACTCTTTTTTACCAACAATATAGGCGACTGGTTCCCTTTGAATACGTCTCTGGATTAATCCTTTGAAGAGTTCAAGCTCGTGGGATTCAAGGGGACGATCGTACTGGACGTAGAGGTCTACCCGCCCAAGACCCAAGGTATGAGCCAGAAGGATTTCCGCAGCGGCGCGTGGCTGCTCAATGTGATGGGATTTGAAGTAGGCCGTGGTCCACTTGAGGAGTCTCAGAATGGTCCAGGTCTCAGGCAGCATCCCTCGATTCTGCCTCAGCATCCTGAATGGCAAGGGCCTGATAGTGGGTTATAAGGACATCGATGATCTCTCCAATATTGCCCTGGAGAATATTTTCCAGTTTATACAGCGTAAGCCCGACACGGTGGTCTGTGACACGGCCCTGAGGGAAGTTGAATGTCCTGATCCGCCCGCTACGGTCACCGCTTCCCACCTGGCTCCTGCGATCTGCGGAGATCTTTTCGTTCTGCTCGGAAACCATCTTATCATATAAGCGAGCACGGAGTACCTTCATCGCCTTGGCCCTGTTCTTGTGCTGCGACTTTTCGTCCTGACAGCTCACCACTAATCCTGTGGGAAGATGGGTAATGCGTATAGCCGAGTCCGTTGTATTAACGCTTTGCCCTCCAGGACCGGTGGAGCGAAAAACATCGACTCTGATGTCGTCGGGATCAATCTTGACATCCACCTCTTCTGCCTCAGGCAAAACAGCTACGGTCACGGCAGAGGTGTGTATCCTCCCTTGTGATTCCGTCACCGGCACCCGCTGTACCCTATGGGTGCCGCTTTCGTATTTCAGGCGACTATAAGCCCCTTTGCCATGCACCAGGGCAATGATCTCCTTGAGGCCGCCGACGCCCGTCACATGCTGGCTCAAGACCTCTACCTTCCAACCAAGACTGTCAGTATATTTGCTGTACATCTGAAAAAGCTCTGCAGCAAAGAGCCCGGCCTCTTCACCACCTGTGCCGGCCCTGATCTCAAGGACGATATTCTTCTCATCGTTGGGATCCTTGGGGACGAGGAGCCACTTTAACTCCTGCTCCAGTTTTTCCGAACGCTCGTGCAGGTGCTGGAGATCTTCCCTTGCCAGCTCCTTGATATCGTCGTCACTGTCCGTCAAAAGGTCCTTGGATTCTCTGATATCTTCGGCTACCTGTTCGTACTCACGATAAACGGAAACGATCTTGCTCAACTCCGCATGTTCCTTTGTGTGCTTCCGATAGGCATTTTGATCTTTTATCACATCGGGATCGCTCAAGAGCTTTTCGATCTTCTCAAACCGCTCTTCTACACCTGTTAGTTTATCAAACATCTATATTCCTTCTAAGAGAAGCTTTATGCGTTTGTTAATCTCCTGCTTCCTTTTCGCATCCTGGCACCACATTATGGAGTGCCTAAAGTGATCTAAAGTGACCTAAAGTGCCTAAAGTTAAAAAGATTTAGGAATTGAGGGATTTAAAATCAAATAGACTTCCTTCAATTCGCAATTCCTGAATTCCTGAATTCCCGAATTACAAATGACTATATCATAACTTTAGTTCACTTTAGTCACTTTAGTCACTTTAGCTCACTTCTTCACTTCGGCTCTGTCCATGCAGGACCCTGTTTAGGGCTGCCAGGGCTACCTCAAGTTGGTCGTCGCTGGGCTCACGCGTGGTCAGTTTCTGCATCCACAGGCCCGGCAGAATCGCCAAACGGATGAAGCCCCGGTCCATGTTCCTGCTGCTGAATCTGATCATTTCATAGGCTAAACCGGCAATGGGAAACATGAACAATACCTTCATAGTGATTGCAATCATCTGGTTCATCACACCAGGCACATCATCCAGGGTCGGTACAAACGGAAATATAATCGAAAATGAAAAGATGCTTATCAGAAGTACGACCAATATGAAGGCAGTACCGCATCTGGGATGAACGGTTGAAAATTTCTTGGCGTTCTCAACGGTCAGGGCCTCCCCTGCTTCATAGGCATAAACCGACTTGTGCTCTGCACCATGGTATTCAAAGATTCGCCTGATCTCCTTGGAAAGTGAGATGAGCCAGACATAGCCAAGGAAAATAATGATCTTCACGGCCCCATCGATCAGATGAAAGAGGAGGTGCTCAACCCCCAGCCTTACACCAAATAGACGGCCAACAAGGCCGCTGATTACATGAGGCAAAACCACAAACAGGACAACGCCCGCCCCAAGTCCTACAAAGATGATGAAAAACAGGGCCCAGCCTCCAAGTGATTCCTCCTGTTCCTCCAATGCCTGATTGGCTGAAAAGGTCAGTGCCTGCATGCCATTGATCATGGCTTCAAGGATCATGAGGCTGCCTCTGACAAAAGGCCATTTAAGAAACGACCATCGCTCAGACAGGGAATGCCATCTGTCATCCTTGATCAAAATCTCGCCGTTTGGACGACGCAGTGCAATAGCCAGGCTCTTCGGCGCCCTCATCATTACGCCCTCAATCACAGCCTGCCCGCCGACATGAATGTCGTTATGTTTTGTCTTGAACACCATAAGCGGCAAAGTGAACTTTAGACACTTTCTTTCTTGTTCCGGGCCTCAAACTCAGCATACTTCCTGCGGAATCGCTCAATACGCCCGGCTGTATCAACCAGTTTCTGTTTGCCCGTAAAAAAGGGGTGGCATTTGGA
>DAOURD010000287.1:0-3495 GCA_030625295.1 Desulfobacterales bacterium
GATGCTTCGGGAAGACATGGAGATCATGGGCCCTGTAAGGATCTCTGAGGTCGAAGAAGCCCAGCAAAAAATCCTCAGGGCCGCCAGACAACTTGAAAGTGAAGGGAAGATCATACTGGGGAAGGGGAAAGAAGATTCCCTTGTCTAGTACAAAAACAGAGACCGGCACTCAAAATGAGAAATGTGGGATTCTTGAAATGGAATCCTTTCAAATGTCAAATCCCCCCTTGGCTCCCGACACACGTCCTAAGACCTTTGAGCCTTCCTATACCGGGTCGAGCGACGACAATACGCTTCGATTTATGCCCTTGTTTGATGACAGGGAGGATGACGGAAAGAATAATAGCGCGGATGACAGGGAGGATGACAGGGAGAAGGCTAACGGAATCATAGAGGAGGCAAAAAAAAAGGCGAGCTTGATCGAAAGTGAGGCCTACGAAAAGGGCTTTGCTCAGGGCGAAAAAGATGGCCTTGAGATGGGGACCAAGAAGCTTGAGAAGATTCTAGACCGAATCCATGGCACACTCCAGGATATGCTCGCTTACAGGCAAGAGTTTATCAAGAGATATGAAAATGAGATGTTACATCTGATCTGCGCTATTGCTGGAAAGGTTGTGCGGGGCGCGGTTAAGCTGGACAACCAGGTTGTTCGGGAAACCATCCTTGAGGCCTTCAGCCTTGCTGCCGATCGCTCGGAAGTGACAGTAAGGGTCAATCCCGAAGACGTTGAGTATGTAAAAGAAGTAAGGCCGGAATTCTTTGATCGCATCAACGAGCTAAAATCGATCACGATTGAGTCTGACCCGTCCATTACCCGCGGCGGGTGTTTTATGGAAACCGCTTTTGGCAAGGTGGATGCCCGCCTGGAAACCCAGTTGGAGAAGATAACCAAGGCAGTTGAGCGTGCCTTTGAAGAAGAAAGTGTGGAATTTGTGAATCGAGAATCGTAAGCCGGAAACCGGATGCCAGATGCCGGATGCCAGATTTGGCTTTGCCATGTGTAATTTTTCTCACATCTGGCATCGTGCATCTGGTATCAGGCATCGTTAGACTCGATTCACGAATAACGATTTTTGAATAACAAATAACGAGCAACATGCAATGGAATCAATATATAGATACTGTAAACGCCTGCCAGTGCTTAACGGCTGAGGGGAGTGTTGTCAAGGTCATTGGACTTGTTGTGGAAGGGCTCGGTCCGGGGATGGGTGTGGGGAGCGCTTGCAATATCCAGAGTGCGGATGGTGAGGAGATTCTGGCTGAGGTTGTCGGTTTCAAAGATCGAAGAATTATTCTGATGCCGTATGGAGAAATGCGAGGCATCAGTCCCGGGTGTAAGATCACCTTGGTTAATGAACGCCCTCGTGTGCCGGTAGGGGATGCTTTTCTTGGAAGGGTGGTCGATGGTTTGGGTCAGCCTATTGATGGGCGCGGGCCAATACCCTCAAAAGCTCATTATCCCCTGTATGGCGAGGTAGTGAATCCTATGAACCGAAGGCCTATCCGCGAAGTGGCGGACCTGGGTATTGGTGCGGTCAACACCCTTATTACGGTTGGCAAGGGACAGCGAATGGCTATTATGTCTGGCTCGGGTGTTGGCAAAAGCGTGTTGATGGGGATGATGGCACGACACACCACTGCTGACGTAAGCGTGGTTGCCCTGATTGGTGAGCGGGGACGCGAGGTCAAGGACTTTATTGAGCAAGATCTCGGTGAGGAGGGTCTCAAAAAATCTGTTGTGGTAGCGGCAACCTCGGATGTGTCGCCTTTAGTAAGGATGCGGGGGACCTACCTGGCAACAACCCTTGCAGAGTACTTCAGGGACCGGGGTCTCGATGTAATCTTGGTCATGGACTCTATCACCAGGTTTGCCATGTCATGCAGGGACATTGGCTTAGCCGCAGGAGAGCCGCCCACATTAAGAGGATATACCCCTTCATTCTTTGTTCAACTGCCCAAGCTTCTGGAACGCGCTGGCAGTATTGAGGGTAAGGGGAGTATAACCGGCGTTTACACGGTTTTAGTCGAAGGGGATGATATGAATGATCCTGTGGGAGATGCTGTGCGAGCTACCGTAGACGGCCACATTGTACTTTCAAGAAAGCTTGCCAATCGTGGCCATTATCCGGCCATAGATGTGCTTGCGAGCGTAAGCCGCGTGATGCGAGAAGTGGTGGACCCTGAGCACTTGAAACTTTCTGAGAAGCTTAGAGATGTTATCGCTACCTATCAGGACGCAGAAGACCTGATAGCTATCGGGGCATATATTGACGGGAGTGATCCAAAAATAGATTATGCCAAACGTATGATTGACAGTATCAATGCCTTTTTGAGACAGGATATTACGGAGAAGGTGTCACTTGAGGTTGGACTTGACAACCTCAAGGGGCTATTAAGCTAAACGGATAATTCAGGAATTGCGAATTTAGGCATTGAGGAATTGAAGGTATCCTGTTGATTTTAATTCCTAAATTCCTGAATCCCTCAATTCCTAAATTTAATATGCAAATTCATGAAAAGGTTTAAGTTCAGACTCGACCCGGTGATCCGGTATCGAGAGTACCGGGAACGGATTGCCCAGATCGACCTGGCCAGAGAGACACAGGCACTTATTGAAAGTAAGAACAGGATTTCCGAGATCGAACAGACCAGACGGTATGCTGTTAGTGAACTTGACGGCGAGCAGAAGGAAGGGATTGAAGTTGATCGCTATCGGGTCTTTGCAGCCTATTTACAAGGGTTGCACGCCGAGATTGCATCCGAAAGTGGGCGCCTGGTTGAGATTGGCAAGAGGATAAGGGAAAAGCAGCAGGCGGTCAAGGCCGAAACGATAAAGAAGAAAACCCTGCAGTGGATTAAGCAAAACGAACACAGTAAATACTTGGAATGGATGAATCGGGCAGAACAGAAGGCAGCAGATGAGCTGATCGGGCTGAGGAGAAAAGCAGTGGGCAGTGGGCAGTAGGCAGTGGCCAGTTTGTATGGTGCCTACTGCTTACTATGATAGACGTCGTAGGAATTTTGTACCAAAAAGAAATATGAAGTTTGGAACTAAGCACATAAAAGTCTACCTGCCGGCAACACTATTGGGCTTTTTGATTGTAAAGCTCATGGTTGGCGGAACGCTCCTGTACATGAAAAGCTCTGCGTTGCCCGTGCCTGTGTTGGATAGCAGGCCGGCCTTAGCCGAAGATGCCGATCCCCCTGCTCCACCACAGCCGTCTTCGAATTCCCAAAATGTGGGTGAGGATGCAGAAATCCTTGAATGCAAGCGCGCTGAGATAGAGACGGAAAGACGGCAACTCGAAAAGGAACGTAAACAACTAACGGACCTCAAGCAGGAAATTGAGGCAAAGATTATCCGGTTATCGGAAATCCAGGACAGTATCCAGAGAAAGCTTGATGAACACAAGACAATTGGTGATAATAAGATCAAGCGTCTCATCAAAATATATACCACCATGGCCCCCAAAAAGGCCGCGGCCCTTATAGAAA
>DAOURD010000059.1:0-6366 GCA_030625295.1 Desulfobacterales bacterium
GGGGACTTATGGGAGATTTTCTATTTATAGCAGAATACTGAATTCTTTGAAGCATAAGAGGTACCACAAGATATGGGAACTCCGACAGAAAAAACGGGACTATTTTTCCACTGGCACATCGGGCATGTTAGTAGATTTACCTCATAGATCTTTTGAATCAACCTTGCCCAGTTCTTTCGGTACTCTTTTGATGATCCGCCTGGTTCCAGGATGTAAGGTATGAGGCTATCCTGATTTTCTTTTTGCCGCTTGCCTCGTGAAACATTACTATAATAGCCATAGTATCTGACCATCTGTTCACCCTTGTTAGGCACATGGCTACACATGGCCGCTAGCCACTCCAGGGCATCAAAGACCTTCTCCTCTTTCCCATCTTTGGGTTGGTAGCTGACCTTGGACTCCTCCTTGCTGTATGTCATCCTCTCTTGGGAGAAAGATGCACGGATAATATAGCGGGCCAAATTTTCCATTGCTTGCTGATCTCCGGGTTGTATCCTTGGGCCACAGAAGACGTTGAAGCCCGAATGACGCCATGATAGAAGCATGCTGACCAGATCTTGAGTGATCTTACCCTTGGAAAGGAGCATCTTAAAGACCTTGTGACGGAAGATTTCTTCCAAATGCTTTGTCTCAAAACGAGGTGCAACTCTGAACATCCCGTCTCCATAGAAACAGCCGTCTGTACCCAGAATGTGTAAGTGAGGATTAAATCCAAGAAAATCACCAAACGATTGTATGGCAACAGCGGCCCCGGGCACAGCACCCTCCTCCGGTGTGGTCTCTTGGAAAAAATCCTTCAATGATTCCCAGGCACATCGGCTCATCTCAGAGAGGAGTTTTCGGTCGAAGAGAAAATATCTGCGGAGGATTTTGGGTATGCTTAAGATGAAATGACGGTGAGGGACTGCCTTGATTACTTCTTCACATAGCCATTCTCCGAATTCCACTACCCGCTTCTGGTGACAAGATTGGCAGAAATGCCGACGCTTACATGAGAAGGCCAAGAGGTATTCATGACCGCAGTTGTTGCATTTAACACGAGCAAATCCATTATGGGATTATCACAATCAAGATAGGGATAAATAACCTTACTCACATAAGGCCGGAAAAAGCCATACTGTCTTTCAAAGCGCTCCTCATATGCCTGCTCAAATCTATCAAAATGATCTCCAACACAACGATAATATGCTGAATCCCGAGGATTCCGAGGCCGGTAGATAGAGGAAATTTTGGGTATGGTCTATTACCTTTCTTCATGGCATTGTTCAAAGCTGTCGTAACGGTTGTTAAGCAACTTCCACAATGGAGACGCCTCAGGTTCCCTGGGATGATATACCGTGCTTTTGTAAGAATAATCTTCCATTATCTATAAAAAAATAGCCTTTACGCCTACCTGCTTTATTTTTAGTTTTGAATGCTTGGGCTTGTAGGCTTTTTTGAGAGTGCCGGGTTTATTGGGTCTACGGACAACGGACGGCCGAAGGCCAACTGACACCCCCGAAGGTAAATGACACCGGAGGTGAATTACGCCCGAAGGGCAAATGACATCCGAAGGATAGATGACGCGCGAAGCGCAAATAACAGCCGCAGGCGTAATGACGCGAAGCAATTGACACCCGCAGGGTGAATGCCCCGCAGGCCTCGGGCCCACGCCCCTTACTCCATCATCATTTTTTCCCGTCTCTTGGCCACATAGGCGATGGTGACTTTGCTGTTCGAAGCCTGGTCGACCTTTAACGAGGCAGGGTTCAGGGCCAGGTTAACCGACAGGCGCCCTGATCTGTTGATATTGTCCAGGGGAACTTTCTCCGTGTAGATGGTGCTTATCTGTTCCAGTATTTTGCTCCCGCCGATGATGGAAACTCTTGCAGGATCGACTTCGGCTGATTCAAGAATCAGATGGTCTGCCAGTTTACCGATCCAGTCAACCTGGATAGGCAGCTCCTTCTTTATGGGAATATCGAGGGTCACATCCACGACCTGCGGCTCCACCTTTTTTAAAATGACGCCGGGCGGCAGTGAAATGTTCTCCTGTGTAATTGTAAATGAGTTGAGCCCGACGACAGCCTTGCTCAGGCTGACCCTGACCTTCACCTGTTCGGGCTTAATCGATCGAATCAGGGCTCCGGCGCCGCTCAGGTGTACCTTCACGGCGTTGAGTGATGAACCCAGGAGCTCCATCCCCGGGTCCCGGTTCTGGTACTCTATGGGAACCTCCAGGGAAACCAGGGTCTCCAGCCCCCTCGAAAAACTGAACCATATACCGGTTACAAATATGATCAATACAGCGGCGGCGAGGCCGAGCTTTAAATTTTCTCCCTGTCTGGCGCCCCGATCGTCTGCCGACACCCCGCTGTGTTTCTGCAGGATCTTCTGAAGCTCCAGGTTGTCGTTGACCTCCGTGATTTCGCCGTTCTTAGCGGCCATCACGTGACCGGTTTCTTCGGACACGATGATGATCAGTGCATCCGTTTTTTCAGACAGGCCCAGGGCAGCCCTGTGACGGGTCCCGTAGGATGAGGGCAGATCGCTGCGGCGGGACAGGGGGAGTATGGCCCCGACCTCGGCAATTCGCTTTCCGCTGATGATTGCCGCCCCGTCGTGGGCCGGGTTGTCGGGCCAGAAAATGCTCAAAATCATCTCCTTTGAGATGACTCCCCGCCAGGGGATTCCTCCCTGGGCAACTTCCTGGAGATCATCTTTTGCCGGCAGCACGAGCAGCGCACCTATCTTTTTCTGCGCGAGCGTATACACACTGCTGGTGATGATCTCCTCGGGTGCAAGAAATGCCTTGTGGGAGACCCCCCAGAGAATTGCCCCGACATCCTTGGCCTGCAGGACATTTTTGATTTCATTCCGGAACACGATAATGATGATGATGGCGGCAAAAGCGATGATGCCCTGCATGGCCCATGTTGTAACGATTAGGCCAAGATAGGCGGCTATGCGCTGAAATATCCACAGAAATACGATGCCGGTGATCACCCGGAAAACATACGTACCCCGAAAAAGGACATACAGGCGAAAAAGAAAATAACTGACCACCAGGATATCGATAATGTCCTGCCACCTGATAGATGCGAGCTGTGTGAAGAATGCGCTCATTTTCAAATTTAATCCGTGATGCTGAATCTCACAATTTTAATAATCTTGCCGTTATTGTCCTTGATCTCCACCCGCCATGGCCCCTTGTCGGCCTCTCGCAATTGAATCGTGCTGAAAGTAGACCATTCCGGTGTCTTGAGCGACAACCTCTTTGTGGTGATCAGCCGGTCGCTCCGGTACCATCTGTGATAGATATACATATTCCGGGGCACCGGATTAAAGGAAGTGAAACAAAACACCTTGCCGATGGCGATGGAAAAAACGACGGCGCTGTTCTGCGGTGCGTAGTCTTTTATCCCCTCGCACATGGCTGCCTGCGTGATGGTCAGCATTTTTTGAACAGACGCATTATCCTGTGCGTACACCCATGGGGAAACCGCGGCCAGGCACAGGAAAAACAGAAGGCTGATCGAGAATTTATTCATTCCTGAAAATTGTATCAAGGTACGCATGAACTCCTTTGACACAGTTGTCGATAATGCGGGCCGAAGCTTCGTAGGCTTCGATGGGTTCACCCAGCGGATCAGGCACATCGTATGGTTCCTTATCCGGATCATATTCGGTCAATAGCCTTATGCTGACCGAGTTGAGAAATGATTTCATTTTGACGAATTTGAGATGGAATTTTTCCATCACCAGAATAAGGTCTGCCGAAGCGACCATCGTGGGACTTAACAGCCGGGCGCGATACCCGCTGATGTCCACCCCGAACCCCTGCATGACCTCTATGGCATACGGCTGGGCCCGGTTTCCGTGAAGCGCGTGTGTGCCTGCCGAAGAAATCGCCACTCTCCCGGCTAGTTGTTCGGGCAGCCGGCCTTTGAGTATCCCCTCCGCCATCGGGCTCCTGCAGATATTGCCCGTACAGACAACCAGTATGTTGTATGGTTTGTTTGACATCAACTGTTCTTTCCTTGCCTGATGAAATAGGGTATCCTGTCAAAGTAGATAGGAAGCCTAGCCGAAAGAATGGCAATTAAAAAAGCAGAGCCTTAATGATGTGCTATTACTCTATGACCACAATTGTAATCCGGCGATTTATCGCCCGGTTTTGAGGGGTGTCGTTTTCTGCTATAGGCTTTGACTCACCGTAGGAAAAGATGCTCATGCGGTGCAGAGGTATTCCGTGCTGCGTGTAGAGGTACGTCTTGGCTGCTTCGGCTCGGGCCATACCCAACCTTAAATTATACGCATCTGTTCCGACACTGTCTGTGTGTCCCTGGATTTCGATGTAGACATTCTTGTTTTCCGCTTTCACGCGTTTGGCAAAATAGTCAAGAGCTGCTTTGGCTTCATCGGAAAGCTTACTCACATCAAAACCAAAATGAACCGACTCATCCGTGAACGTCACCTCAAAAAGAAACTTACCCTTGGCTAACTTGCCTGCCTCCTCAGCATGTGTGAGAGCTTTCTTAGCACTTGTGAGAGCTTTCTCAGCACGAGCAAGCGCTTCCTCTGCAGTCTTTGAGAACTTCTGCTGGTTCTCGTTTAGCCCTGTAGTCGTCTCTTTTAATGCAGCGATTTCCGCTTTGTTCTTCTCAGCCTGAGACTGGACAGGGTGCATAGCCTGAGAGATCTGTTCCTGGACGAAGCTTTTAGTGGCACATCCAGTCAACCCAAGCAAGATAATTCCAGCCAGGGCTACAAAAGATAAAAATAAGTTTTTCATGATAGCTCCTCCCTATATCTTACTTTTATGTTGCTATATTTTCTTATCTAAAAGATTAAATGTAAAGCAACTTTTCATCGGGTAAATCAACAAGATACTGTGGTTGGTTTCCTCATCCCAAAAGTATAGGTTTCTTGCCATAAAATATCATTACTATTCTCTTAATTCTATTATAGACTTGATATTATAGTCATAACCTTATCAAATTCCGAGGATGAGGTCAAACCAGGCTTAAAATATGTAGGTTAGAAATAGTGATCTTGTTGCAACACCAACCTGATATGGTAGGGAGATTCAATCCTTTAGTTTTTATGTTGTCAAGTGATCATTTTTACGCTTTACTAAAAAAGATTAAAGAAAGATTTTTCCTTAAATGAATTGTATAATTCTCAAGATATTTCTCTAGAATGAAGGGTCCAATTGTTGTTTAATAACTCAGGAGGGAGTTATGAAGTTTTCAGCAATTATAATCTCCATCTGCTTGACACTTTTTCTATGGTTCGGGGGGTGCTCGAGAGAAGAACCGCCTCCTCCCCCAGATAAAAAGTACAAGGTAGTGATGCCCATTAAAAGGCCTGTTCTGCAAAAGGCTGATACTTCATTACCCAGTAAACAGGAGAAGGCTAAAGAGGAGCCTGAGGAGACTGCAGAGGTAAAAACAGCGGCTGTTGAAGAAAAAGCTATAAAGCCACCACAGACCAAGACCATGGAAAAAGAAGAGGCATTAGAGAAAATGCCAGGATATTACATCGTCAAAAAGGGTGACAGTCTTTCCAGTATTGCAGGGAGAGATGATATTTATGGGGACCCATTGAAATGGCCTATCCTTTACCGCCTTAACATAGATAAACTTGATGCATTAGAGGCGGGAGAAGATTTTTTGGGCAGGGAACTTCCCGAAGGAGTGATGCTGAAAATTATCACGCCTGATGAGGCAAAGGAAAACTTAGAAAAAAGACTCCATAATGTGTGGGTGGTTAATGTTCTATCCGCCACAACTAATGAAAAGATCATTCCTGTCGCAATCAGGCTTATTAAAAATGGATACCCTGTTTATATCACCCGTGCTACAGTAAAGGGAAAGGACTGGATGAGGCTCCGGGTCGGTTTTTTCAAAAGCAAGACCGAGGTCAATACAGAGGGAAAGAAGATAATGAATCTTTTGAATCTTGGTAATTCATGGGTCACCAAAATAGGGAAAGAACTTGAGGAATTTGGTGGTTATTAAAGATCAGGAAAGTATCAATATGGAGATATATAAGATAAGAAACTCATAGTTAGGGTAACAGTTGGTATCCTTGTTCACAATGCAGGGGAATTGGTTCGGATTATGATCAAGGTGAATCCACAAGATGTTGAGGTTGATTCCCCCAACCCAAAATTCAAGGTTTAGCGTGCCATAAAGTGAACTTCCTGTAGTATTAAGATTACATATCGTAGCCGAAAGGTCAATATCAGGATTGGCAGCGAAAAATCTCAATAGGAAAACTATATTTCAAGATGCAATCGACGGTGTTTATTTATGCACCATTCTATTGATTTCCGTTAAAAATAATCGCAAACAACTGGTTCTTAATTTTTAAAGATCCAGG
>DAOURD010000244.1:0-3864 GCA_030625295.1 Desulfobacterales bacterium
GCCGTGCTTCTTTGCGAGGAGGGCGTTATCCACAGCTATCACTTGCCCCCCACTGTCCAGACAGCGGAAGAGTCCGATACCCTGCCAGCAAAGTCTTTGGAAGATGCCGCGACGAATCTGGAACGGGAGATGATGGTAGACGCATTGAAAAGCACACGGGGCAACATGGCACAGGCCGCTCAATTGCTTCAGACAACGGAACGGAAGTTTGCCTATAAGGCAAAGAAATACGGAGTTGACTATAGGCTGTACCGGTAATCATAATCTGGCCTGAACCTCTTTTCCTAAATTGCTTAAAAGCGCCCTGGAAATGTCGCCCAAGATCTCCGCCAAACCAAAGCTTGTTTGATAATCAGGAAAGCTAACAAAATCCTTACACAATCCTTGTCGATTGCTAACATTTTTATATTATATTGCATTTTTGCCTCACATAACCCTGTAGTAAGGATGACATCATGGCAAAAGAAAAGATCCTCGTGGTGGATGATGAAGAAGATATCTTGGAGTTGCTCAGATTCAATCTTTCAAGAGAGGGCTACCAGGTCTCTTGCGCGGCATCAGGTGAGGAGGCTTTGAGCCTCGTGCGATCGGAAATTCCAGGACTCATTGTCCTGGACCTTATGCTTCCCGGTATAGATGGTCTGGAAGTCACCAGACGCCTGAAAAATGATCCCAACACCAAAAATATTCCTATCGTGATGTTGACAGCCAAGGGCGAAGAAGCAGACATCGTAACAGGCTTGGAACTTGGCGCCGACGATTACATCACCAAGCCTTTCAGCCCTCGGATTTTGGTGGCGAGAGTGAGAGCTGTTCTCCGTAGAAAGGTGAAAGAACCGTCAGAGGACACATCGGCTTTTCAAATTCACAATCTTCTGATCCATCCCGGACGTCACGAGGTGCTCGTCAACGGTAAGCCCGTTCAATTGACCTTCACAGAATTTGGCATCTTAAATTACCTGGCGAGAAGACCGGGATGGGTGTTTACCCGTTTCCAGATCGTCGATGCTGTTCGAGGCGAAGATTACCCTGTCACAGATCGTTCAGTGGATGTCCAGATCGTCGGACTGCGGAGAAAACTGGGGCCTGCCGGGAAGTATATTGAAACGGTCCGGGGCGTAGGGTATCGATTCAAGGAGTAGGGCTATGCCAAAAAAGAGACGGTTGCTCTGGCAACTCTATCCATCCTATCTGTTAATCACTCTCATATCTCTGTTGGCAGTAACATGGTATGCATCAAAGTCACTAAGGCATTTCTTTCTTGAACAAACTGCATCCGATCTCCAAGCACGAGCCCACCTTGTTGAGAAACAAATCCTGAAACATCTCGATCCCCTGGATGAAAAGGACGTTGACTTATTGTGCAAGAAAATCGGTGCGCGAGCTTCAACCCGTATCACCATCATACTCCCCTCCGGTAAGGTCATTGGCGATTCCCAGGAAGATCCTGCGAGAATGGATAATCATGCGGACCGGCCAGAATTCATCCGAGCCCTGACAGGACCTTCCGGCACGTCCACAAGGTATAGCCGGACCCTAAAAAAGAATATGATGTATGTGGGAATACCTATTAAGAAAAATAGTCACACCCTTGCGGTCGTTCGTACCTCTATCCCTGTGAATGCCATAGACGTGGCCCTAAAAAACATCCAGATCAAGATTGCAGTTGCGGGTCTGATCATAGCCCTATTCGCTGCGGTGCTTAGTTTGATTGTGTCTCGCCGCATCACCCACCCAATCGAAGAAATTAAGAAAGGTGCAGAATCTTTTGCCCGCGGTGATTTCGAATGCAGGTTACCTGTCTCCAATTCAGAAGAGATTGGAGGTCTTTCCGAAGCCATGAAAAAAATGGCCCTGCAACTCCATGAACGGATCAATACTATCATCCGGCAACGAAACGAAATTGAGGCCGTGCTTTCCAGCATGGTTGAAGGCGTGATTGCAGTGGACATGGAAGAGCGGGTTATCAGTATAAATCATGCTGCCGCCCATATGTTCGGATGTGATCCATCCGAGGCCCAAGGTCGGAGCATACAGGAGGTCGTCAGAAACACGGTCCTGCAACAGTTTGTGACAAACGCATTATCCAGCCAGGAGCCGGTCGAAAAGGACATTGTTCTGTCTTCTGATGGGGAGCGGTTTCTTAACGGCCACGGCACGCTACTGAGTGATGCACAGGGGAAGCAAATCGGTGCCCTCATCGTTTTAAACGATGTCACACGCCTCCAGAAACTTGAAAAGATTCGCCGCGACTTTGTTGCCAATGTTTCCCATGAGATAAAGACCCCGATCACAGCTATTAAAGGGTTTGTGGAGACACTTCGCGATGGCGCGGTCAAGAATCTCGAGGACGCCGAGCGGTTTCTGGCAATCATTGAAAAGCACGTGGATCGCCTGGAAGCCATCATCGAAGATCTTCTCACCCTTTCCAGGATAGAGCGGGAGGCTGAAAGAGAGGAGGTCATACTGGCTGAGGGGAGGGTTAAGGACGTGCTCCAGACCGCGATTCAGGTTTGCGAGGTTAGCGCTGTGACCAAGAAAATAGGGATTGAGATGTCTTGTGCTGACGACATGGTCACAAAAATGGATGCACCGCTCCTTGAACAGGCTTTCGTGAACCTCTTTGATAACGCCATCAAGTATAGCGATGAGGGAGGTGTCATCCGGGTAGCAGCCACCCAAACGGACAATGAAATCATTATCACCGTCCGTGACCAGGGCTGTGGCATCGAGAAAGAACATTTACCCCGTCTCTTTGAACGGTTTTATCGGGTAGATAAGGCAAGAAGCAGGGAACTGGGTGGCACCGGGCTTGGACTTGCCATTGTCAAACACATCGTCCAGGGCCATGGCGGCCATGTGGCTGTTGAGAGTACCCCAGGAACTGGTAGCACTTTTTCAATCCACCTGCCCAGGGCGTGAGATGGAGGTCACCTTCTCAACTAGTTTCCATCCAGAAATGGCCCTTTTCCGCAATCTCTGCGTCAATCTTCGGAATTGCTTGTGCGACGTACTACAGTACGCCTCCGCGCAACCCCTTGATTTCCTTGACCTTGCAAAAAATTGCTCATTTCTGAATAGGAAACTGCGTTGGTGTCCATCCGGAAACTCCGGATGGACACCAACTAACGATCTGTATGAGATCAGCCCGCGAGCACGGAGGGGATAGAAATGGCGAAAGAAATCCATATTGGAGTGGGTGATTCCGCTCAACCGAAACACAATTATGGAGGCGTGGAATGAACACTGCGACTAGTATAGTGGAACCACGAATTAGAGATATCCGTATCACCAAGGAGGAGATTACCGCTTATCTTGTTGATGGTCGTACGATTAGTGTCCCACTCGCTTGGTCATGGCGTTTGTCAGAGGCAACACCAGAGCAACGCTCGAATTTTGAGATTATTGGAGACGGCCAGGGTATTCATTGGCCAGACATTGACGAAGATATAAATGTGGAGGGAATGTTACACGGCATTCCTGCACGCCGCCCAAAGCGTGGTTATTCGGATGTTTCTGCCATCGGTGCTGGCATTTGATCTGAAAGAAATCTGTTCGAAGAGTCGGGAAAAGATTCTAGCGGAAGCCAGGGGTTTATTTTGCTACTGGGCTGTGCGAGAGTTGGGATATACATTGACGGATTTGGCAAAACGTCTTAATATGAGCGGATCAGGTGTGGGTTATGCTGTGTGTCTCCCCTTTGAGGTTGCTCCCCATGGATAACAACAGGACCATCTGTTCGGAATGCGGCCATGGAGTCAATAAAGGCGAAGTGTGTATCATCGACGATAAGGCCGTTTGTTTGGCATGTATGTATGGTGATGTGAAGCCTTTTGAAATATTTCCCATCGGAAAAGTAACAAC
>DAOURD010000266.1:0-3647 GCA_030625295.1 Desulfobacterales bacterium
CACAGATTATCATTAGACATTTGGATGTTTTGAGGAGGGGAAAATGATCCGCATACCAACGCATCGAGCGCCAACTCACCCTGGAGAGATGCTTTTGGAGGAGTTTCTAAAGCCCATGGGGCTTACCCAGAGGGAATTGGCCGACGCGATACATGTGCCATATCAGAGGGTGAATGAGATCATCAACGGCCGCAGGGGGATAACGCCAAGCACGGCCCTGAGACTCGCAAAATTCTTCGGCGTGTCTCCAGACTTCTGGATGAATCTTCAACTGCGATGGGACCTATATTTTGCTCAACGGTCTGAAGATGATAAATTGAAAACCATTAAAACCGTCAGGCCGTTATCCTTTCATCACAGTTCAGCACATTGAGTCAAATTGGCCAGTGCCCAACCAGCGCATACTCGTGCCAATAACCAATGGGAACCAATGGGGAACCAATGGGGGGAACCAATGGGGACGAGGAGCCAATGGGAGCCAATGGGGACGTTCAGGAGCCAATGGCCAATGGGGACGTTCATAAATAAATAAGTAAACATCATAACCTCTGAAAATAACTAAAGAACCAACTTGCCATTGCAATAGTTTAATGATATGTGACGGTTCATGCCGAGATTAGCCCGATTGGCACCCGGTGTTGTTCATCACGTTATTATCCGTGGTATAGAGCGGCGGAAGATATTTTTAGGCAAGGCGGACCTTGAGGATTTTGTTGACCGCTTGAATACTATTTTACCGAAAGCCGAGATGGCTTGCTATGCGTGGGCATTGATGTCAAATCATGCCCATTTTTGTTTCGGACAGGACATGTGGGGCTATCGACGGTGATGAGGCGTTTGCTGACCGGCTATGCAGTGAGTTTTAATCCCGCATAGGCGCATAGGCGGGACCATCTTTTTCTCTCAGAGGCGTAGGCTCTACGAGCCGGAGGCAGAACCGATACCCGAGTTAAATAATCATTGTTTTAAGATACCGCGCCGAACTTTGTCCTGATTCCCGGTCCTTCCACATTATCAAATTATGGCATTTAGATTTAACGGGGCAAGCAAGTCTATTATCTGCCAGGAAGATACTTATTTGAAGGAACTGGTACGTTATATTCACTTTCACCCTGTTAAATAGGGACACGTGAGCAACCATCGCATTCAAAGTCTTGATCGCGTCAATTAAGTACTGAAAAATGGCCGAGTTATTTAACAGGGTAAACGCAGTGAGGGCGAAATTGGTTTCTGGCATTGGTGAGCTGAACCGATACAAGTACTGTGGTCATAGTGTATTAGTGGGCAAGAGGAAATGCGATTGGCAGGACACAAGCTATGTGCTGTCCTATTTTGGCAAGAGAATTGGTGATGCCAGGAGGCGTTATCTTTCCTATGTAGAAGCTGGTATTGATGAAGGTCGTCGACCAGATTTGGTTGGCGGAGGATTGATACGTAGTCTTGGTGGCTGGGTGGAGGCAAGAAAGCAGCGGTCAAGAGGTCAGGACAGAGCCAGGGGTACGATCTCAAAAGCGTTGAGCAAAGAGTCTGTGAGATATACGATATAGAGCCGGAAGATATCTATTCAAAGAGTCGGGAAAAGATTCGGTTGACAACCGTGTTTCTCCTTTTGTAATCTTCACATGCTGTATTATTCTTATACCCTGTGAAAGCGGATCCTGGCACTACTATATCTTAGTCCGGCTTTCATTGTGTCCCACCCACCGCGAGGTGACGTGTGGTCTTGTCTCACCTTTCAGGTCTCATGTATATTTAGACTGACAGAATCGGAGGGAAAAGATGCTTACCACCAAACGTTACGAGTATATGCCTTTTGAGAATATCCGGCTACATCCTCTCATATCTAACCATCGCCCTTTTACGCCACAGAAGGTTGCCCACTATGAAAGAGACATTTTAGAGAACGGTCTGCTGGAGCCCTTGATTGTCTGGGAGCGGACGAATGGCGAATATTACATGGTGGGAGGATTTCACCGTCTGGCCGCCATAAAGACAATCCGCGAAAAGCATCCGGGTTACTTCGACCACGTGGATGTTCGGGTAGTCGCTGGCGAGCTTGACGAGATGCGAGCCTTAAATCTCAAGTTGAATGCAGACCGCCTAGATACAAAGATAACCGACTATTTTGACACGGTCCTCTATTTAAACAATGCCAATTGGGACAAGGAACGGATTGCGAAGTTTCTAGATAAGAGCGTCACATGGTTGGAGGAGATTATACGCTTTGTCCCCGGCATGGATTCCAGGCTTAGAAAAATGCTGGAAGAGGGAAAAGTGTCTTGGAATAGGGCCAAGGGCATTTGTCGCCAGATTCTTGCAGCACCAGCCGACAAGGAAAAAGAGGTGGCCGATAACCTCATCGAAGAATTAAACAAAAGCAAGGAGGGCGCGAGGCCGAGGAGACGCCCGTTATCCCCGCAAAAAGCCATAAAACGCCTCACCAAACAATTTGAAAAGCACCCAACGACGCGCTATACCGTTGACTTAGAAGATCTCCTTTCGCTGTTTATGGTCCTAGCGGGAAAAGAGTATACCGAATCGCACCTGGAGCGGGTACGCAAGACATTTCCAGCCCTTATGGAATAAACTACCCCGCAGCAAGCTACGGGGTATCGCGTACCTGCCCGCCATTGCCACGCATGCTGGCATTCAAGCTGGTTGCTGTACCTGGCGATGGCAGGCGGGTCTGATTTTCACAATCTAAACGAAGCAAGCTTCGGGGAATTTAACCCAATAACTCACGAAAATCTGCGCAATCTGTGGATTAAAAAACTTAACAATTTGGAGTTTCCATGAGCACAACAGAAGAAAAAGAGCAAGCCGTAGAACATGCTACTGTCGAAACGACCCGTAAACCAGAGAAACCAGGGACCTGGCGATTTCTCATACCCATCGCTGCGTTTGCAGTAGGCCTTGTGTCCCTTTTTTCGCTTGGCTGGGTCATCTTGCCACCAATCCTTTATGCTGAAAAAGAACAGCCAATCGACTTCAGCCATAAAATCCATCAAGAAGCCGTGGATGAAGGCTGCGAAAGCTGCCATTACTTCCGTGAGGATGGTAGCTTCTCCGGGATACCCAAGCTCGAAAACTGCGCCGAGTGCCATGAAGAGCCTATGGGAGAAGATCCTGAAGAAGCCAAGCTCATCAAAGAATATGTTGAGCCAGGCAAGGAGATTCCGTGGTTGGTCTATGCCCAACAGCCTCAGTGCGTTTTTTTCTCTCATGCAGCCCACGTCAAGATGGGCGAACTGGAATGTATCATCTGTCACGGACCTATAGGGGACTCGGACCACGTGAGGCCCTACCAGTATAATCGTCTCACCCTGTACAGTCGGGATATCTGGGGCTGGAACATCGCAGGCCTGGCGAAGAACGGCTGGGATTACCTGAAACAGGCGGATGATTCCGGTGGGACAAAGATAGAACACCCCGCTCGAATGAAGATGGATGACTGTGCAGAGTGTCACATGGAGAAAAGGGGCGTCCATGAGGCCTGCTTCGTGTGCCATAAATAGGCACTTAACCCAAGGGGAAGACCTATGAAATTGGACAGAAGAACGTTTATTGAGCTCATCGTTGGATTCTCGGCTGGGGCCGGTGGTGGTTTTATGCTCACACCTGTAAACTGGAAGTTAATTGATGACATG
>DAOURD010000354.1:0-2857 GCA_030625295.1 Desulfobacterales bacterium
TCCCTCCTTTACTTTAAGATTTTTATATCAATGGGCTTCTTCCATTGCACCAGCAAAATACATAGTGGAAAGCAAAAAGAACACAAATGCCTGAACTAAGCACACAAAGATACCAAGGGCCATGATGGGGAGCGGGGCAAAAAAAGCACCCGCCAGCATAAAAAGAATAGCCAAAACCAGTTCGTGGCCCGCCATGTTTCCAAAAAGACGGATGGTGAGCGACAGGATCCGGGCCGCATGGCCGATCAGTTCAATCGGAAGTATGATGGGTACCATCCACCAAACGGGCCCCATAAAGTGCTTGATGTATTTGGGCCCGTGATACATTACGCCAATCACATGGGTGAAGGGAACCACAACAAGAGCGCAAGACAGGGTCGTATTAACACTAGCGGTGGGTGGGAAGAACCCCGGAATCAGGCCTATTAAATTGCAGACAAAGATATAAATAAAGACTGTGGCAAGAATCGGAAAGAAGCGACGGCCCTCCTCTCCTGTAATGTCTACAACGAATTCTTCCATACCTCCGATTATGAGCTCGAAAACATTCTGCCCCTTGGTAGGGATCATGCTGATCCCCTTGGCGGCAAGAAGCGCAAATACTATCAGGAGAAGCATTACAAACCACGAATAGATCACGTGGGGATAGTGGTGGGCGAAATGTTCCAGGCCAATAGCGTCAAATAGTGAGACTAAAAAAAGAATTGGATGTTCCATATCACGCCGCCTCCTTGAAAATGATTTTCCTTATTTCATTAACTGTTGCTATGAAGATGCTCGTAACCACGACGGAAAGGCCGATGATTAGTCCCAGAGGATTTACATAATGATCTGCTATGAGTACAAATATGATCAGAGCACTCACGAAAAAACGGATATAGTATTTGCCCAGGACCACCCTGGGTTTGGCAAGATGTGGCGGAGTCAAAGCCTGTTTAAGGGTCCGGTATAGAAGCTGAAAATTAATGGTTACGATGAGCCCGCCTGCCAGGATTCCCCAGGCAAAAGGCCCTGGTGCCAGGATGAAGCCGGAAATAGTCACCGTACAGAAAAGGATCCAGTTCGTCAGTGTGATAAATCTGAGCAGTCTCCTTTCTATACGCACGGCCTGAGGTCTTCCTCTTACAGTCTCTGGCTCTTTTTCATGGCCAGGTATATATTACGAAATCCAGCAATGATGCCAAGACCAAGAAAGACAAGTGTGAGCAGCGGAGAGGTATCATACCGGGTGTCCAGCCAGTATCCAATCGCTAGGCCGATTACTATAGCCAGGGCAATGGAAAAGCTCAAGCTACTGTAATACCATAGCTCCCTGAACTGTTTCTTGGTCTCTTTTTTCATGACAAAGAGCGCTTACCCAAAAGACCGTGCAGTGCAACATATCCGGCTTCTGGAGAATAAAGCGCCGTATACCATATCATGGTTTACAAGTCAATCCCTAAATTCGTAAAGCACCAAAAACCTCTCTGGCTGCCAGGATCGTCGCCTGGATGTCCCCTTCACTGTGGGCACTTGAGACGAAAAGAGCCTCGTATTGAGATGGGGCCAGGTAGATGCCCCGTTCCAGCATCCCTTTGAAATATTTGGCAAACATCGTCAGATCACTTGTCTGGGCTTCGGCAAAGTTTGAAACACGCTTTTCAGTGAAAAAGAGCCCCAGCATAGAACCGACACGATTGATCACTGCAGGCAGTCGCGCCTTGTCAATAGCCTCCCTGAGCCCTGCCTCCAGCATGGCTGATCGGGCTTCCAGGGTTTCATAGAACTCGGGCTGCTGCAGACATTTCAACGTGGCGATTCCAGCTGCCATGGCCAGCGGGTTCCCGGAAAGGGTCCCGGCCTGATAGACCGGGCCCTCAGGGGCAACTTTCTTCATAATCTCTTTCCTTCCGCCGTATGCCCCTACCGGGAGTCCGCCCCCAATGACCTTGCCCATGCAGGTGAGATCCGGCATGAGATCGTAGAGGGCCTGAGCACCACCATAAGCTACGCGGAAACCTGTCATGACCTCATCAAATATGAGAATGATCCCGTGGTCCTGTGTCAAGGTCCTCAAGGTCTTTAAGAACCCGGCCTCAGGCGAAACAAGTCCCATGTTTCCTGCCACAGGTTCAACAATAACGGCCGCAATCTTGTCACCCTTTTTGGAAACTACGTCGGTTACTCGCTCTGCATCGTTGTACGCAAGGGAAAGAGTGTTTTGCACGAACGCCTCAGGGACACCAGGGCTACCGGGAATGCCGAGCGTCGCCACCCCGGAGCCTGCTGCTACCAGGAGGGTATCGGCGTGGCCATGATAGCAACCGTCGAACTTGATCAGCAGATCCCTGCCCGTGACACCCCGTGCCAGGCGGATAGCGCTCATGGTGGCCTCGGTGCCAGAGTTGACCATTCGGACCATCTCCACAGATGGAACTGCTTCGATGACCATCTCGGCCAGTTCTATTTCAAGATCTGTGGGGGCCCCAAAGCTGGTTCCTCGCTCCAGCACTCGTTGGATGGCCGCTATCACCTCAGGATGGCGGTGCCCCAGGATCATGGGACCCCAGGAACCCACGTAGTCTATATACGTATTGCCATCGGCATCGAACACCCTGGAGCCCTCGGCTCGGTGGATAAAGACAGGTTTCGCGCCCACTGAACGGCAAGCGCGCACCGGACTGTTTACACCACCAGGGATGACCTTTTGGGCCTGTACAAATAGTTTTTCAGAGACGTACTGCTTCATCTGCAACAATCCCCCCTTGCTTTATTTCAATTCTTTCTTTATTTGTTGTCCTGGTAAAAATCAAGTTATAAATCCGTTTAGCCGGTTTAGCCGGCTTAGCCGGATATAAGCTGAAAGGTGAAAGCTGAC
>DAOURD010000270.1:0-3628 GCA_030625295.1 Desulfobacterales bacterium
ATCGGAGGGCGCGGAGACGGTGGTGCTGGATGTGGTTGCGGAGGGCGTGACTCAGTTGAAGGGGTATGGGATCACGCTGAGGTACGATCCTGAAGTACTTTCCTTTGTGGGCGCGGAGCCGGGGCGTGGGGTGGATGTGTGCAATCTCTTAAATCGCGAAGGCGGAGATACGCCGCTGTTTCTCGTGGCGGAGGAGGGGGGTTCCATCCGCAATCCGCAATCCGCAATCCGCAAACAGGGTTGCCGCAGTTATTGTGGCGGCAGGGCAGGGGACCCGGATGGGGATCACAGCCAAAAAGCAATACATGATGCTGGGAGACCGCCCGGTGCTGGCCCACACCCTTCTCGCCTTTGAAAAGTGCGATGCGGTTGAAGAGATATTCCTGGTAATCCCTCGGGGTGATGATCCTTTTTGCAAAAAGGAGATCATAGATCCGCTAAGACCTATCAAACCGATTCATCTGGTTTCAGGGGGTGCTACAAGACAGGAGTCGGTCTACAATGGCTTGAAGGCCATTGACGGCAGGTTTGGCCTGGTAGTTATCCACGATGGTGTCCGGCCATTGATCAAGATCGACCGGATCACTGAGTGTGTTGGGGTGGCCAAGAAATATGGGGGCTGCATCCTGGCCGTAGCGGCAAGCGACACCATAAAGACCGTAGACGAACATGGCCATGTAATTGCGACCATGAAGCGTCACACGATCAGGATGGCCCAAACCCCTCAAGCATTTGACTATAATCTTATCCTCGGAGCCCATGTGGCCGCACAAAAGAAAGCTTGTGTGGGGACCGATGATGCTGAATTGGTAGAGCTGTGCGGTGAGGTGGTAAAGGTGATTCCGGGGGATCCCTACAACATCAAGATTACCACACCTGAAGACCTCAAGTTGGCCGAGGCCTTAATCCGCATTCCGCATAGCGCCTGTCGGCTTGAGAACATAGCGCCTGTCGGCTTGAGAACATAACCCACATTCCGCATTCGAATGTTGTCCATGGACCATATCCCTGACGGCTTTTACAATTGCAGGTGTATCAATGCCGTACTTTGAACGCAAAACCTGCTGTGAGCCATGTTGCACAAAGGTATCCGAAATCCCGAGCCGTACCACTGGGCTGGACGTGATGCGCGCGTCTGCCAAGCACTCGAGCACCGCACTTCCAAAGCCACCTTGCAATACATTCTCCTCAACAGTCAGGATGAATGGAATCTCCCTGGCAAGTCGGGTAATCAACTCAGCATCGAGGGGCTTTACAAAACGGCTGTTGACCACTGTGGCTGAAATGTTCTGGTCTTCAAGTTGTTTTCTGGCCTCAAGGGCTGCCGTTACTGTCACACCGACAGCCAGTATCAAGACATCACCGCCAGTGGTGAGGACTTCGGCCTTGCCAATAGGAAGGGTATGGATTTTGTTATCTGTAAAGATCCCGGTGCCATAGCCTTTCGGGTATCTGAAGGCTATGGGGCCAGGATGGTCAAGGGCCGTCATCAGCATGTGTCGCAGTTCGTTTTCATCCTTTGGTGCCATGACCACCATATTTGGAAGGCTGCGAAGGTAGGAAAAATCAAACAGACCGTGATGCGTGGGCCCATCTTCACCAACGATTCCCCCACGGTCTATAGCAAAGACCACAGGATGCTGCTCAAGGCATACATCGTGAAGGATCTGGTCATAGGCTCGCTGCAAAAAGGTGGAATAGATAGCAACCACCGGACGAAATCCCTCAGTAGCCATGCCAGCCGCAAAGGTCACGGCATGCTGTTCGGCGATGCCCACATCAAAAAAACGTTCGGGAAATGCCTCGGAAAAGGCCTTGAGTCCGGTTCCCTCTGGCATGGCCGCTGTGACCGCCACGATCCTGTCATTTTCTCGGGCAAGCTCAACGAGTGTGTTTCCAAACACCTCCGTATAGGTCTGAGGTTTTTTCTGAGGGGAAATACCATTTCCGGTTGCGATTTCAAAAGCCCCGACGCCATGAAAATAGGTAGGGTTGCGCTCTGCAGGCGGATAACCTTTGCCTTTTTTCGTTGTGACGTGCAGCAGGACAGGTCTGTGCATCTCCTTGACATTCTGAAGTGTGTCAATCAAGTGGTCCAATCTATGACCTTTGATGGGACCAAAATACTTAAACTTGAACGCTTCAAAGAGCATCCCTGGTGTAATAAACGCCTTGAACGAGTCTTCGGTTCGCTTGGCAAGGTGGTAGATATCATCCCCAAATTTCGGAAGGGACTTCAAGAAGTCCTTGAGTTCTTCTCTAAGATCCATAAAGTATTTGGCAGAGAGTTTTCGACTCAAAAACGAGGAAAGGACTCCAACGTTTCGCGCAATGGACATCTCGTTGTCATTTAGGATCACAATAAGGTTTTTTTCCAGGTCACCCGCCTGGTTGAACCCTTCATAGGCCAAGCCGCCCGTTGCAGAACCATCTCCGATGACCGCAACAATCTTGGCAGGATCTTTTTTCAGGCACTTGCCGCACGCAATCCCAACGCCCGCGGAAATGGAAGTGCTTGCATGACCTGTGGAAAAGCTGTCGTAAGGACTTTCGCTCATGCGGGTGAACCCGCTCAGGCCACCATACTGTCGCAGGGTGTGAAATCGATCTCTCCGCCCTGTGAGCAGTTTGTGGGCATATGCCTGGTGGCCAACGTCCCATATGATTTTGTCGTTCGGGGGATCAAAGACGTAGAGCAAGGCTATGGTTAACTCGACCACTCCCAGGCTGGGGGCCAGATGCCCGCCCGTCCGGGAAACCGTTTCAATGATTACTTTGCGGATCTCTCTGGCCAGTTCTGGAAGTTCTGACCGCTGTAATCGTTTTAGGTCTTCTGGAGATTCAATTTTATTCAAATATTTCATGCTACTTACCTGTTCCAAATCTAAAGTGAGCTAAAGTGTCTAAAGTGAGCTAAAGTTAGTGGAACTTGCCTTTTAGGCACTCGATTAACTTATCTTGTTCTTTCAACCACATATCGTGCAATCGCAGCAAGGGGCTCCCCTTTTTTGCCAAAAATCCTAAGCTCTTCCAAGGCGCTATCTATCAGTTCGCCTGCGCGGGCTTTGGCCTGTTCCAGACCCATCAAAGACGGAGTAGTCGCCTTTTGGTGGTCCCGATCGCTGCCAACAGGCTTGCCAAGCATCTCAGGCTTTCCTTCAATGTTCAGTATGTCGTCAGCTACCTGAAAGGCAAGGCCGATATCCCGGCCATAAGTACTCAGAGCAATTAGTTCCTGGAGGTTGCCTCCGCCAAGGATCGCACCGGCCTGCACAGAAGCCTCAATAAGCGCCCCGGTTTTAAGTCGATGAAGCCTCTCAAGCTCTTCCAAAGTGATTCCTTTTCCCTCAGAGGAGATATCCATCATCTGGCCTTGCACCATACCGGAAAAGCCTGCAGCCCGGGCAATTAGATAAGTGACCTCCAGCCACTTGAAGGCGTCACCCTGGTGGTGCCGCCCTGCATCTGCCAGGACCTCAAAGGCAGCAGTCTGCAATGCGTCTCCGGCCAGGATGGCAGTGGCCTCATTGAATGCCTTGTGGCACGTCGGTTTGCCACGACGGAGGTCGTCATCGTCCATGGCCGGAAGATCATCATGGATCAAAGAATAAGTATGGATGAGCTCAAG
>DAOURD010000232.1:0-4008 GCA_030625295.1 Desulfobacterales bacterium
CCTGGGCTTTTTTATGCCTGCCTTTTCTATCAGCACGTCCACCATATTGGTCTTTTCCCATGTAAAGTCGGGATCATTCCGGCCAAAGTGTCCGTAGCAGGCAGTTTTCTTGTAAATAGGCCGCAAGAGCTTCAAATATTCAATGATCGGTGCGGGCCTGAGGTCAAACACCTCGTTCACGATTTCGCAGATCCGCTTTCGGGGAATTACTTCGGTCCTGTAGGTATCAACCAGTACGGAGACAGGCCGCGCTACACCGATAGAGTAGGCGAGTTGGACTTCGCATTTTGTGGCTAATCCGGCCGCTACAATATTCTTTGCAACATGTCTTGCCATGTAAGAGGCGCTCCGGTCTACCTTGGACGGGTCCTTGCCCGAGAAACAGCCCCCGCCGTGACTCCCCTGGCCACCATACGTATCCACAATGATCTTTCGGCCGGTAAGGCCGGTGTCCCCCATTGGACCGCCGACTACGAAACGTCCTGTTGTATTGATAAAGTATTTGGTGTCGCCGTCGATCATCTTCTTGGGTACAACCTTCTTAATGACCTCCTCGATAATCGCCTCTTTCAATTCTGAATAGGATATGTCCGGGCTATGCTGGGCGGCAATCACGATGGCTTCCACCCGTTTGGGCATGCCGTTCTCATATTGAATTGTGATCTGGGATTTGCCGTCCGGACGAAGAAAATCAAGAGACCCGTTCTTGCGCACCTCTGCCAAGCGCATTGTGAGCTTGTGTGCATAATTTATAGGCATGGGCATCAGTTCAGGGGTTTCGTTGCACGCATAGCCAAACATAAGCCCCTGATCACCGGCCCCCTGCTCCTTGAAAAGCCCTTTTCCGTTCACACCTACCGAAATGTCAGCAGATTGCTGATCAATGCTGGTAATCACGGCACAGGTCTTCCAGTCAAAACCCATGCTCGAAGAATTGTAGCCGATATCGCGAATTGTGTCCCGAATGATTTGAGGCATGTCTACGTAGCAGGCCGTCGTGATCTCTCCGGAGATAAACGCAAGCCCTGTGGTCACAAGAGTCTCGCAGGCGACCCGACCTCTCGGGTCACGCTCTATGATGGCGTCTAAGATGGCATCCGATATCTGATCGGCCACCTTATCAGGGTGTCCTTCGGTTACTGATTCTGACGTAAACAAGTAGTCCTTTTTGCTCATCTGTCCTCCTCAATTAAACGTCTCGTATTTTTCAAATTTATTGAACTCATCGGTCTTTGGTTGGTAATCAATTCATCCTATCCACATGGAGTAATGGAGTATTGGAGTACTGGAGTATTGGGGAGAAAAATTGGTTGAGTCGTTACCCTTTACCAAACACCACCACTCACCTACTCAACTATTTATACCCATCACTCCATTACTCCATCACTCCATTACTCCAAGGCTCCATGCGGGGCTAAGCCCCTAAATCCTTTTATTGTTTTCATCCACAAGGACGATCGCAGGCTTAAAGTCTCCCAGGTTTTTGTCATCTATGGTGGTATAACAGATAATAATAATTAAATCCCCCCGGGCTCCTTTTCGGGCTGCTGCCCCCTTGAGGGCAATGGTTCTTGAGCCCGCGGGTTCCTCTATTGCATAGGTCTCGAATCGCTCACCGTTGTTGATGTTGTAGACTTGAACGAGCTCATAAGGCAGGATATTTGCCGCCTTCATCAGGTCAGCATCGATCCCCAGGCTCCCTTCATAGTTCAGGTCAACTTCGGTCACCGTGGCCCGGTGAATCTTTGATTTTAGAAAGGTGCGAATCATAGGGATTGTATATTGTTGATTGGATGAATAAATAATCAATCTTCAATAGGTTTCAAGATCGTATTATCTATCAAACGCGTCTTACCGACCCATACGGCCAAGGCCATCAGAGTCGGCCCATCAACCCGGTCTACGTCCTCGAGGGTTTCCGGGTCGCACACGGTCACATAGTCAACTTTCGTATAAGGATAGGAGCGGATTAGCTCTGATGCCCCATGGATGAGTTCCCTGGCATCCCTTATCCCTTGAGCCACGGTTTCCTGGGCCTGTTGAAGGGACTGAAAGAGGGACAGGGCAGAGCGCCTTTCATCCTCAGACAAATAGGTGTTTCGGGAGCTCATGGCCAGACCGTTTGCTTCTCGCACAATCGGCACCCCGACGATCCTTATGTCAAGATGCAAGTCGCGTACCATACGCTGGATGATAAGCAACTGCTGGTAATCCTTTTTCCCAAAGATGGCCACGTGGGGTTTGACTATGTTAAAGAGCTTGGTTACCACCGTGGCCACACCACGAAAATGGCCCGGCCTGGATGGGCCGCAAAGGTACCCGGGAAGCATTTCCAGATCAATATGGGTCTGGTATGCTTTGTCATACATGGCCTTGGCCTCAGGGGCAAAGATTACATGGACCCCCACAGACTCCGCCAGGCTCATATCCCGATTCAGATCCCTGGGGTAGCCCTGAAAGTCTTCTCCAGGGCCAAACTGTGTAGGGTTGACAAAGATGCTTATAATCAAGGCGTCCCCGTGTTTTCGCCCCTCACGCATGAGGGCCAGATGACCCTCATGAAAGTAACCCATGGTTGGAACGAAAGCGATGGTCTTGCCGGTTTGCAGCAAGCACTTTGCTTCCTGCTGCATGTCGTCTATGGCTGTGATGATTCGAATATGGCCCTCCAGACATAAAACATTTAAATTAATGCTTCATTTTGCAAATGTCAACATGATTGTCGCCACTTGTAGATGCGGGCCGAGATATGATATAGAGAGGGCAAAATATTTGCTCACGGAGGACTTATGATTGATCGTAGATTCCGGTTAAAACCCCTCATGGTGGAGCTGGGCGTTGTCTTTTTATTAACAGTTCTTTGCCTCATTCCCCTTTCCCACGGTTATGTAAATACGGAAACAGATCCAGATGCTCCAGCTCAAGGCGCACCTGATGTCCTTGATAGCGCATGGATTGATCGGATTATCCCTTCCAAGCCCAATGATCTGTTTGTTGTCTTGAAAAACGGGTTCACAGTATTGATTCGTGAGTCTCACGGATCAAAAGTGGTCTCGTCTCGGGTATTGGTCAAGACCGGATCGATTTATGAGGGACAGAGGACGGGAGGCGGGCTTTCTCACTACCTGGAGCACGTGGTATCAGGCGGCACAACTTCAAGGCTTACCGAGGCACAGATCAAGGTGCGTCTTCAGGCCATGGGCGGGGCCTCCAACGCCTATACGAGTTATGGCTATACCGGATATTTTATCGATACCACACGGGAGCATCACAAAGAGGCCCTGTCCCTGCTGTTGACCTATGTGACTGACTGTCAATTTGATGAAACCGAATATCAAAGAGAGAAGGGTGTGATTCTCCAGGAATTTCAGATGGGCGAGAACGACCCCTCGCGCCAACTCTGGTACTTGTTTATGAAGACAGCGTATCGCAAGCATCCTGTCCGGTATCCGGTTATTGGGCAAAAAGAGATCTTTCTTAAAATGGACAAAGAGGATCTCGTGGCGCATTATCATCGATGGTATACGCCAGAAAATATGGTCGTTTCGGTGGCTGGAAACGTAGAGAAAGAGCAGGTACTCAAAACAGTGCTTGATCTTGTCGGACCCCTGAAACACGCTGCAAATCCCCCATATGTTCTTCCGGCAGAACCACCCCAGCTCGCCCCGCGCAGGGTGGAAAAGACCGTACCTATGGCAAGGATCGAACAGGCTCAAATTGGCTTTCGAACCGTTGCCCTAACCGATCCGGACCTTTATCCCCTTGATGTGCTGGCTGTTGTCATGGGTGATGGCCGCACTTCAAGACTGTATCAAACAGTACGCGATAACAAGGGCCTGGTCCTTTCGATAATCGCCGGGAGCTGGACCCCCGTTTTTGCAAAAGGCCAGTTTTTGATCTCTATGGATCTCGCTTACGAAAATCTGTCGAAAGCAATTGATGCGGTCTGGGAAGAACTCTCAGACGTTCAGAAAAATTTGGTAAGCGAAGAAGCTCTGAAGAGGGCCA
>DAOURD010000242.1:0-3902 GCA_030625295.1 Desulfobacterales bacterium
CCATAAGCGGCAAAGTGAACTTTAGACACTTTCTTTCTTGTTCCGGGCCTCAAACTCAGCATACTTCCTGCGGAATCGCTCAATACGCCCGGCTGTATCAACCAGTTTCTGTTTGCCCGTAAAAAAGGGGTGGCATTTGGAGCAAATTTCAACCCTGATATCCTTCTTAGTGGCCCCTACCTCCACAACATTGCCGCATGCACATCTAATTGTACTTTGAAAATAGTCAGGATGGATATCCTTCTTCATGTCAAGCCTCCGTGGGTCGTTATTCGTTATTCGTTATTCGTTAACCGTAATTGGTTATTCGCGAATCGTTATTCGTAAAGCGATATATATAAATGAGTGCCATTCATCCATAACTTTAGTTCACCCTGGCCCAGACCGGGATCATAGGCTTAGTAGATTAATCTAAGCACGTCGCGCCCCTGGCCCAGACCGGGATGATGGGGACGACATCAATGATAAAGCTGTCGCGCCAGGGCGGGCAGGGCGGGCTTTAGGCACTCTGAAACTAACTATTCATCGAGTCCAAAAACTCTTTATTATCCGCGGTTCCTTTCATTTTTTCAAGCAAAAACTCCAGACTGTCTAAGGGATTCAAGGATGCAAGGAGTTTTCTCAAAATCCAGGCCCGGTTCAATACCTCTGGCTCAAGCAACAGCTCCTCTTTCCGCGTCCCTGACCGATTGATGTCGATGGCAGGAAAGATACGCTTGTCCGATAACTTCCGGTCCAACTGCAACTCCAAGTTGCCGGTCCCTTTGAACTCTTCAAAGATCACTTCATCCATTCGACTTCCGGTGTCAATCAGGGCTGTGGCAATGATCGTAAGGCTTCCACCCTCTTCAATATTACGGGCAGCACCAAAAAAGCGTTTTGGACGATGCAGCGCATTGGAATCGACCCCGCCTGAGAGTATCTTACCACTCGGAGGTACGACCGTGTTGTAAGCACGGGCAAGGCGGGTAATACTGTCTAAGAGAATGACCACATCCCGTTGATGTTCCACCAGGCGTTTGGCCTTCTCAAGCACCATTTCCGCCACCTGGACATGCCTCTGGGCTGGCTCATCAAACGTAGAACTGATCACTTCAGCATCCACCGAACGCTCCATGTCTGTCACCTCTTCTGGACGCTCGTCAATGAGTAAGACGATAAGCACAACTTCTTTGTGGTTGGCATTAATGCTATTGGCGATGTCTTGGAGTAACATGGTTTTGCCTGTCCTCGGCGCTGAGACGATCAGGCCCCTCTGGCCAAACCCAATGGGTGTCAGCAGGTCCATAATCCGCACGCAATAGTTGTCTGGTCCCCTTTCAAGGGCGATCTTTCTGTCCGGATAAAGGGGAGTCAGATTATCAAAGAGGATCTTGTCCCGTGACTTCTCGGGATCCTCATAGTTTACCGCCTCCACCTTCAGGAGTGCAAAATAACGCTCGCTGTCCTTGGGCGGCCGAATCTGTCCCGACACTGTGTCACCAGTGCGAAGGCTAAAACGCCGGATCTGGGAAGGTGAAATGTAAATGTCGTCAGGTCCAGGCAGATAGCTGTAGTCGGGCGCCCTCAGAAAGCCGAACCCGTCAGGTAGTATTTCAAGTACGCCCTCACCATAAATCAGGCCATTCTTTTCTGTCTGGGCCTGGAGAAGGGCAAAAATCAACTCCTGCTTTCGCATACCTGAGGCACCTTCGATCCTGAATCCTTTGGCGAGTTTGGTCAGTTCGCCTACTTTCTTGGCCTTTAGCTCTACTAAGTTCATTGAATCATCTTCCTTTGAATCGGTTGGATAAGTTTTGAAACACCCATTATGTTGGGTTTTGCCCTTCTGTTATCGAGGGAGCCAGGGTTGTCATACGTTGTAGGTTGGGTTGAGGTACGAAACCCAACATAATAGGTGAACGGGCTCAACCCAACCTACGAGATGTGTGGATGGAGGCGGACCTACGCCATGAGCGCAAAGGTTGCGCTCTCCGAGGCGTAGGCTCGTGCCCCTACGAGCCGGAGGCCTGACGGCTTGAAAACATTATACTTCGCGTCCATGTGAATGGTATGAACTGATTGCCAAAAGAGCTATGACTCTAATACGTTATAGAATTCCCGAGACACAATATTAGCACACTACGTGGAAATATGGCTGGTTCCTCTTATTGAAAATAATGGGGATAAGTGGCAGTGTCTTTCAACTTGTGCTCTATTGCATGCAGAAGTTACTGGGTGTTTCCTCTATGCTCTCCCAGGTAAGTTTATTTCATATTTCTATCTATAATTTTTAATTATTATAACACATCCCTGAATGTGTCAAGCCTTTTTAAGCACTTTTGGCTATTTTCCTGTAGATTTTCTTGACGGCAACCTCCATCTCATCGAGTGGTCCCGGGTTTTTCACGATGTAGTCAGCGTATGGTCGCTTCTTTTCAGCCACCATCTGGATGCCCAACAGGGCCTGAGCCTCTGCTGAGGACGAGCCGTCACGGGCCATCAACCGGCTCTTTTGCAGATCTGAGCTGGCTTCAACCAGGACCACGACGTCAAACTGGTCTTGAATCCCGAGTTCGATGAGAAGGGGAACCTCCACTACCACAACGGCGTCTTCGTGGCGACATTGGATGGCAGCAACTTTCTCCTCAAAAAGTCTGAATATCTCAGGGTGGGTCAGACTTTCCAGCACCTTGCGCGCCCGGGCATCTCTTGTAATGATCCCTCTGAGCTTCCTTCGATCCAGGCTGCCATTGGTTCTCAGTATACCTTTGCCAAAGTGATCCGCGATGGCCTCAAGAATCGGTGAATCACGCTTTACGGCCTCACGGGCCAACTCATCCAGGCTAATAACATGGGCACCCAGTCGTCCAAAACAATCGCAGACCACTGTTTTACCAGCGCCTGCGCCGCCAGTCACTGCAACTTTCAGCACCTTTTTCTGTTTTCAGGCCTCAGCGCACGTACAGCCGCACCTGCCTGCCACATCTCAGAGTTCTTCATTACGTCCAGTTCTTGTCTGAGCCTCTCACTATAATCTGGCGCACTGTTGGCTTCCAGCACTATCCTGGTCTCTTCTCCCGAGACCACACGTCCATAAAGCTCCTCAAAAACCGGCGTGACCGCATCCCGGAATCTGTGCCTCCAATCGAGTGCCCCCCTCTGGGCTGTGGTGCTGCAATTAGCATACATCCAGTCCATCCCATTTTCAGCCACAAGGCGAATAAGACTCTGGGTCAGCTCTTCCACCGTTTCATTAAATGCCTCGCTGGGGCTGTGTCCATGTTTGCGCAACACATTATACTGGGCCTCAAAGATACCCTCCAGGCAGCCCATAAGAACCCCACGTTCTCCGGTGAGATCACTACGGACCTCTTTTTCAAAGGTAGTCGGGAAAAGGTATCCGGAACCGATGGCTATCCCAAGGGCAAGGGTTCTGTCTTTTGCCCGGCCCGTGAAATCCTGAAAAACCGCATAGCTGGCATTGATGCCACTTCCATCCAGGAAATTCAGTCGCACATTCCTTCCAGAACCCTTTGGGGCCACCAGAATCACATCAATATTGTCCGGCGGAACCACGCCGGTCTGGTCGCTATACACAATGGAAAACCCGTGGGAGAAATAGAGGGCATCGCCCTCCTTCAGGCACGGCTTGATCTTCGGCCAGGCCATCATCTGGCCGGCATCAGATATGAGATACTGGACAACGGTGGCCCGCTCGGCTGCCTCTTCGAGTGAAAAGAGCGTCTCGCCCGGGACAAAACCATCCGCGATAGCCTTTTCCCAGGATTTTCCCCCCTTGCGTTGTCCTACGATGACCGAAATCCCATTGTCTTTCATATTCAACGCCTGTGCAGGACCCTGCACCCCATAGCCCAGTACTGCCACGGTTTCATTGGCCAATACCTCTTTGGCCTTGTCCA
>DAOURD010000185.1:0-4403 GCA_030625295.1 Desulfobacterales bacterium
ATCAGCCCCACCCGGCCATCGGCAAGGATGGCTCCGCCTGCCATCCCTTTCACGCCCTTTAGCTGTTCGCCCAGGCTCTTGATCACAATCTCCTGCTTGCCAATAAGCTCATCTACCAGGATACACTTGCGCCGACCGTCAATTTCGGCCACTACAACAATCGCTTCCCAGGGATTATGATGCGCAGGCTCAAATTCAAAAAGCTCATGGAGCCTGACCAGAGGATAAAGACTCTCCCTGATCTTGATCATTTCCCCCCTGTCAACCACCGTGTTACAGTCAGCCCTGTCAGGCCGGATGGATTCAACCACCGAGGTCGTGGGGATGATATAATCCCTGTCCCCTGCACGAACAGTGATACCATCAATAATAGCCATGGTCAGAGGCAGCTTCATCAGGACCGTTGTTCCTTGATTTTTTACCGAATCGATATCAAGTGCTCCGCGCAGCTTGTCAATGGCCCGCTTTACCACGTCCATGCCTACACCGCGGCCAGAGACATCGGTCACCTCATCGGCTGTTGAAAAACCAGGCTGAAAAACAAGACCGTAGACCTCCTGATCAGACACATTTTCACCAGATCGGATCAAATTACGCTCTATAGCCTTTTTGATGATCCTATCACGGTCAAGACCCCTGCCGTTATCTGAGATCTCAATCACGATATTCCCTCCCTTGTGATACGCCTTCAGCACCACTGTGCCGACCTCGGGCTTACCCATGGCTTTTCGCACCTCGGGTCTCTCAATACCGTGATCAATAGAATTCCTGACCATGTGCACCAGGGGATCATAGATCTCATCCACCACGTTGCGGTCTATCTCGGTCTCCTCGCCAATCATATCAAGAGAGACCTGCTTGCCGGACTTCCTCGAAAGGTCACGCACCAGGCGGATCATCTTTTGAAAGGTCTGTTTGATGGGAATCATGCGCATGGACATAGAAATCTTCTGGATCTCAGAGGTAATACGCCTGAGCTGGCCCAGGTTGGCATAAAGCTTTTTGTCTTGACCAACAAGACCGCTCATATCCTCACCCAACATAGCCTGGGTGATCACCAGTTCTCCCACCATGTCCACCATGTTATCCAGCTTCTGCGTATCCACCTTTACAAAACGAGCCGACTCCGCTCCCTTTTCTCCAACACCTGAAGCCCCACGCAGAGTTTTCTGGTCTCGAAGTGCACCGGCCACCTCCCTGGCCGTGGCCTTCTTGTCTTCGAGCAAGATCTCACCAATCTTCTTATCTGACGGGGGTGGCCCCGCTTGTTTCTCAAGGGCTTCAGCAACGTCTTGGTCGGTTACGATTCCTTTTTCAACCAATATGGTTCCCGTATCGGTGCCATCGCCTTTTGGAGGACTTTCACTTGTTTGAACCTCTTCAACCTCACCAACCTGCAGCTTTCGTAATCTATCAAAAAAGGCCTCTAAACCAAAATCAGCCGGCTCAACTGTGCCGGTCTCAAGCTCTTGCCTGAGATGGTTGATCATTGACTTCATCAAATCGACCGCGTCTAAAACCACGTCAGTGATGGTTTCATCCACGGTCAGCTTTTCATTCCTGGCATCATCCAAAAGCGTTTCTACCTCATGGCCAAGCCGGTTGATATCAGAAAGATTCAAAAAACCGGAAACCCCCTTGATTGTGTGAAAGGGCCTGAAAATCGCATCCAGCACCTCTCGGTTTCCCGGGTCTTGCTCAAGGGCAAGCACATTGACCTCTATGGTTCCAAGATGTTCCAGGGCCTCCATTATGAAATTTTCAACCAGTTCTCTATCCTGAGAAATGTCCGGCATCGTGCCGTCTTGTTTTTCCATTGTGGGGGGCGGAGCCCCCACGCTACGAATGGATGTCCGATAATTGGCATCGTGCCCCCTGGCCCAGACCGGGTTTTTCTCTCTGGGGCACGTTTGGGCTTCTGTCGCACCAGGGCGGGCCGTGTTGCCGGAAAGGGTTTGGGTGACAAAACGCAACATCTACCCGGACTTTTTGAGAAGTTACATTTCCAGGATATTCTAGTTACTTGTCTGCAATATTGCGGCATAATTCCTGCATATGACAAGGGGCGGTAGAGTGTTCCCGTATTCCAATCATTACCACATTGATGCATTTTGTTGTGACTCCTACAGTTCTTTTTCGCAACTGTACCGATGTACAGCAAAAATGCAGAACAGAGGGAGGCTATTATGAAGCTGAGGCGGAAACCCGTTCACAAGTCAGGCAACAGGAACATGTATTGCCCTCATTATGACAAGTGTCTCGATCATGCCGTCGAACGTCGCTGGAAGTATTGGAGTTGTTCCGGGTGTCCTTACGAAGTGACACAACAACTTAGGCAGAGCGAAATTCCAACCGTTCACGACACAGACGTCTACTATCACGTGCCATCGCAGATCTTCCGAGAGCTCACTTACCGACTTGGTTGAGTGAAAAGATTGAAGAAGAGTGCCTAAAGTGAGCTAAAGTGCCTAAAGTTATGGATAGGATAGTGGTAGTGATTTAGCTCGTTTTTTTGTGGGATTGCGTTTGAACGACAGCAGATCAATCTATGAGGGAAAACAGTAGAAACCTGAAAGTTGCGGAGACAAGTAAGGTCCAAAACAGACAGGACGGACTTTCCAAAGGGTCTCCAAAGGTATGCGCGCTCCCCACCCGACTTGATACCGAGACGCAGATCGCAAAGGCGACTGCTAAGAAAATGAAAATACCCTTTGTGGATCCTTTGTGTACGCATATTGAGCCTGCTGCTGTTGCCCTGGTTGATCGAGATATAGCCCTCAGGCGGCAGGCATTACCTATTCGCCTTGTCAATGATATCCTTGTTGTTGCAATGGCCACTCCAGAGCAGCCAATTGCAATTAGAAGCCTTGAACTGCTTACCGGTTACAAGATTCGTCCCGCGGCTGCCCCAAGGAGTTCAATTGCCACGGCCCTGCAAGAGGTTTATAGCCAGCCTGCAAAGCATGCGAGTAAAAGCGGGCAAGGCGCTTTTATGACCACACAAATTGAGCAGCCCCAGGAAGACGAGATAAGGGCCCTTACTGTTTCCATCATCTCCAACAAGGGGGGTGTCGGAAAGACACATCTTTCCATCAACCTTGCACAAGCCCTGGCAAACACCAGAGCCAGGGTTCTGCTTATCGATGCGGATCTGGGTAACGCTGATATTTCGAACAAGCTTGGTATCTTTCCTGAACATCACCTTCTGGACTTTCTGGAGAAGAACCAACAGATGCAGGATCTTATCGTTAGTACAAGATTCAACTTCGATCTCATATGCGGCACATACGGTGAGTTCAAGCTCGCCAATTTGAACTATGCCCAGAAGATGAAATTTATCAAGCATTTTCAAAAGATAAGTCAGGACTATGATTTTGCTATCTTTGATCTTGGCGCTGGGATTGCCCGCACAGTTCTCGATTTTGCTCTTGGAGCAGATCGCACAGTGATCGTCACCACACCCCAGGACGTAATCAGCGGCTACGCATGTGCAAAGGCCGTCTTTTCCCGCTTCAAGGAGATCGAAGAGAGGCTAGAAGGGAGGCTTTCCGAGTACACACCTCAATGGACATTCTCTCCCATGCTGGTGATAAATCAGGTGAGCAATCTTGAACAGGGGTTCAAACTTTATGACACAATCGAGAAGACTGCGGATAAAAACATTAATGCCAATGAAGACCGGTTCTGCATAAGGCCTGAATACCTGGGGGCCATACCGTACGACAGGGAGAGCCTCCGCATAACCGAGGGAAAAAAGAGGCCGTTGCTACTTGATTTTCCGTATATCAAGGCGTCTCAGTGTATACAGCACATGACGACAAAGTTCTCCAATCCTGAGAATCCCTATGACCCGAGGGTAAATTTCAGACACCCGTTCAAACGCTTTGTCGCCATACTCTCTCAAAAGATTTGAGGTATCCGCTGATCCATGAAAAGGCATTATTTTCCTGCAAACCTGAGGAGCAACGGGGTTCTTGACAATTAAAAGGCCAAGTGATATGCATCATTCATCTTTCCACTATCGCAGTAGCATCCCACAGCCGACCAGCTACAAAGGGGCTCTACCCCAATTGGAGTGTTGGAGCAGTGGAGTACTGGAGTGATGGAGTGATGGAATGAACACGCCAATACTCGGTCTGAGTGGCATAAAATGGTTACCAAATTCTTTACTTGAGTTTTCGAAAAATAGTTCTTGACGTAAAATCACAAGTTGATCAGGCTCACCGTCATTCCTGCGAAGGCGGGAATCCAGTTTGCTCATTCAATGTAGAAGCTAATAACTGCTATTATTTCCCTGGGTTAGCCGCAACGCTTGTGACTTCTCGATAACCTGGGGCTTGCCCCCTCACCCAAACCCTCTCCCCCATGTTGGAGAGGGTTTGGGTGAGGGGGGATCAACAAAT
>DAOURD010000358.1:0-2831 GCA_030625295.1 Desulfobacterales bacterium
TCTGCCGGGTATGGTGATTTTCTGCTTGAAAATCAGAAGATGATGTATGATATGCTGGAGCTTAACCGTATAGGAGTTACGATAAACGAAAACTTTATTCTCATGCCGGAAAAGTCTGTTACAGCAATAGTAGGGATTCACGCGTAAAGGAGACACTGGTAAAGAAGATGCCACTGAAGAACAGGATCAGAGAGAAAATAATCATACTGGATGGCGCAACGGGTACTGAGCTGCAGAAGAGGGGAATGACCGCGGGTGTGTGCCCGGAGATTTGGTGCCTCGAGAATCCCGACATAATCAGAGATGTGCATGCCGGTTATCGAGATGCGGGTGCGGATATTGTTTATACGGCCACATTCGGGGCGAACCGCATCAAGCTGAGCCAGTATGGTTCTTACGATGTAGTTGAGATCAACAGGGAGCTTACACTGCTGGCAAGGCGCGCGGTGGGAGCGGATGTTCTCCTTGCGGGTGATATATGTTCCACAGGGCGATTTGTCAGGCCCTTCGGCGATCTGGATTTTGAGGAGGCTATTGATGTCTACAAAGAGCAGGTAAAAGGACTTCTGGAAGGTGGAGTCGATCTCTTTGTCATAGAGACTATGATGGATATCCAGGAGACCAGGGCGGCCCTTATCGCCATAAAGGAGCTGACCGACAAATTTACCATTGTGACTATGACGTATGAAGAAAATGGCAGAACGCTGAACGGCACGGATCCCGTGACCGCCCTGATCACGTTGCAGAGTCTCGGCGCGGATGCCGTTGGCTGTAACTGCTCCACCGGGCCGGAAGAGATGACAGGGCTGATTGAGGCGATGAAGCCCTGGGCCACAATTCCATTAGTGGCAAAACCGAACGCGGGGATGCCGGAACTTGTCGACGGCAAGACCATGTTCAGTATGGGGGCGGACACATTCGCCTCATTCGGGGCGGACTTTGTCTCAAAGGGGGTCAATTTCATAGGCGGGTGTTGCGGGACAACCCCTGAGCATATCCGAATGTTGAAGGAGAGGGTTGCCGGCAGAAAGCCCGTCTTGCCGGTGAGAGATTCAATCAGCGCCGTAAGCTCCGCAAGGGCTTCAGCTATTTTCGAAGGGGAGAGACCTCTTTCAATTGTCGGGGAACGGATCAATCCAACGGGAAAGAAGGCGCTCCGGCAGGAACTTCTTGAAGGCAGGATGTCCATTGTCCGGACCATGGCGAAAGAACAGGAAAAACTGGGTGCGTCGCTTCTGGACGTCAATATGGGCATGCCTGGAATTGATGAAAAAGAGACAATACTGGATGCAATTGGAAACCTTTCTGTGGCCTTCGATCTGCCCCTGGTTATCGATTCCTCAAATATCGATGTGATGGAAGCGGCGCTCCGGTTCTATCCGGGCCGCGCGTTTATCAACTCTATCTCCGGGGAGAGTGAGAAGCTAACCAGGCTCCTTCCTGTAGCCGCGAAATATGGGGCTATGTTCATACTTCTCCCACTTGCGGATGGCAATATCCCTGAGACAGCGGAGGAGAGAAAGAAGATTATAGAAAATGTGTTCAAAAAGGCTGCGGCTCTGGGCTTTACGAAGTCTGACATAGTCATTGATGGTCTTGTCATGGCCGCGTCGTCCAACTTTAAGGCGCCTGTGGAGACCCTGAAGACGATTGAATGGAGCAGTGATGTCTTCGGGGCCAATACGATTGTCGGCCTTTCTAATGTCTCTTTCGGTATGCCGGAGCGCAAGTGGCTGAACGCGGCTTTTCTTGCCATGGCGGTGTCGAAGGGTCTGACCATGGCAATTGCTAATCCCGGGGTGGAGGAGTTGGTGAATACCAAATTGGCGGGTGACGTGCTCGCCGGCCGGGACATGGATGCCTCAAGGTATATAAGTCATTTCTCACAAATGCCCTTAAAGGTGAAACAGGAAGACGCCCCTTCTCACAAGGCACCCGAAGATGAGGTGTTTCAGTCCATTCTTGAAGGGAACAGGGAGGACATAGAGCGACTGCTTTCCGTTGCGATGGACTCGGGGATGGATGCACAGAGAATGGTTGACGAAAGCATGATCCCCGCGATCACGGAAGTTGGCGCGTTGTTTGACAGGAGGGAATATTTTCTTCCACAGTTGATAGCAAGCGCTGAAACGATGAAGAAGGGTATTGCCTTTCTTGTACCATGGCTCGGGGATGGCAAGCTGGAGAAAAAACAGAAGAGAGTTATCATCATCGCGACGGTAAAGGGAGATGTTCACGATATCGGCAAAAACATAGTGGCGCTGATGCTGAGGAATCACGGGTTTGAGGTGGTTGACCTCGGTAAGGATGTGTCTGCCGAGACCATTATACGGGAGGCCGCCCGGATCAAGCCCTCGGTTATCGGCCTGTCAGCCCTGATGACCACCACCATGGTAAACATGAAAGAGGTGATAAAACTTGCACAGTGGGAGTCTCTTGACTGTAAATTCATGGTGGGCGGAGCGGTGGTAACAAAGGCCTACGCGGAGTCGATTAGCGCTCATTATGCCAAAGACGGTGTGGAGGCAGTCAGGGTAGTTGAGAAACTAGGCGGATAGGGGACGGGATAGGGGACGAAAACTGATAAGTCAAGCTTACGGTAGTGATAGCCAGTTCTCTATTCTACCCTAACTCACCTTGTGGAAATTTATAGAAAACCATAATAGGATTATAGAAAGGAGGAAAACTATGTCAGAACACAAACCTAATCTTGTTGTCAGCTTGATGTCAGTAATCTTCTTGGTGCTAACTCTCTTTGGCTGTTCCACAGTAATAGGGAAAAGAGAGTGAGCACCAAAAAGATTACTGACATCAAGATAACAACAAGATTA
>DAOURD010000272.1:0-3618 GCA_030625295.1 Desulfobacterales bacterium
AATACATATGAGAACAACATTGAACATAGATGATGAAATACTAAATAAGGCGTCATATTTGACGGGAGTTAAGGAAAAGACTTCCTTGGTTCGACTCGGATTGGAGGCACTGATTGCCCGCGAGAGCAGTAAAAGACTCGCAAAACTGGGTGGAACAGAAAAAGATCTCCAGCCAATTCCCCGCCGGAGACCATCGGTATAGTAGCCATGGTTATGGTTGATACTTCTATTGACAAAAAACTAAAATCAGTATCAATAGAACTCAATATAGCCTACAAGTAACAAGGCTTTGATCTCCAAAGCTGGAGATAATATTTTTCTGGATTTCCCCGGTACACTTCACTTGGAATGTTTTCGTAATGAGGTCTGGAATTGAAGGGCGAAAGATCTTTAAGTTCATTCAGAAACAGCGGCCCGTATTACGTCCCCTATTATTAAGGATGTCCCCTAGTCACTGACATGGAACTTCACCGTGCTTCCATTACCGCCTGCAGTGCGCTCCAATCATTTCTCCTTACTGGTTGGTTTTGAGTTCTCTAATATTCCTGTTTCTCTCGTCCTCGTGCTCCTTCCGGACGACGATCGGTCCGTCCAGGGCCGCGATGATCCCGGGATCGCGCTCGTAAATGTCCTTGCGGAAGTTGCACTGGCCCTCGAGAGTCGTGAACGTCGTCCAGTAGAGAAGAAGCACAGGAAGTGGCTTGGTCAGGTACACGTTCTCGATCTTCCCGGTATCAAGCACCTGCGCGATCTTGGCCTGGTCGTAACCCTTGTCCGCCAGAAGCAACTCCGCGAGCTCAAAGGGCTGTTCCACCCGAATGCAACCCGAACTGAACGCCCGCTCGGACCTCTCAAAGAGGGACTTGCTCGGCGTATCGTGCAGGAACACGAAGTGCTTGTTGGGGTAGATGAACTTGACCCGGCCCAGCGCATTGGTGGGCCCGGGTTCCTGCCTGATGGTATAGGGGAAGTTGCCTCCGGCGTACCCGGCCCAATCGATCGAACCGGGATCAACTACCTTACCACTATTATCAAGAACGACCATGTTCTTTTCCGCAAGGTACCCTATGTCCTTCTGGATTGCCGGCAGGACATCGTTCTTGAGAATCGTGGGCGGCACCGTCCAGGTGGGATTGAAGACAAGGTACTCCATTTCCGCTTTGAAGACGGGCGTCTGGCGATACGTCTTGCCTACCTGGGCCCGGGCGCTCCACTTCACCCTGTTCTCCACCGCGTAATAGACTCTGAAGCCCGCTATGTTGACGAGCAGGAACGTGTCGGTAAAATCCTGGAGCACCCATCGCCCGCGCTCCAGGTTCACGCGTAGCTGGTCGATTCGACTCTCGACCGGAACGTTGAGAGCCTCAAGCGAGGCCTTGCCCACGACCCCGTCCGCCTCAAGACCATGACGCTCCTGGAAATGCATGACTGCCCGTTCGAGCTCCTTGTCGAAGTCGGCCGACGCGGTTGAGGCTTCCCCGGGCAGGTCACCGGTCACCGTAAGCCGCTTGCGAAGCGCGACAACCGCATCACCGCTTACGCCCTTCTTCAAAACCTTCCCCTCCGGGACAGGATCCCAGCCCCCTGCCTTCTCAATCGCTCGATACTCCGCGAGCATGCGCTTCAGACAGATGTAGAGCTGATGCTGTGACTTACGCTCTTCGAGGGTTTCAAATACGCGCTCGGAACTCAACATTTCCTGCATCTGCGCGACGATCCCCTTGATCCTGAATTCCTTGTTTATGTTCCAGTTTGGATCAATCTGCTCGGGGTCAACCTTGCCGTAATCGATGTGATAGGCTATGCGGAGAAGAGCATCGGAGAGCAGTATATCCAGATCGGCAAGGTCCCCGGGGTCCGGCCGGGAGGCGCACTCGGTCTTCTCTATGACGTGCCTGAGGTCGGCGCGGTGATAGTCCTCCGGGTCGAGGCCGTCGTTGTACATCTCGTCAACGGCTCTCATAAGCCCACGGATATTCTCCGGGTCCGTCCATGCCGGTTCGTAATTCTGTGCCCTGTAGAACCGTGGAATGGCTATGACTGCCGCTATGTCCGCGTTCCCGATCTTAAGAGAACCTGTCTCAACCAGCTGGTCGCACCTCGCCTTCAGAGTATCCTGAACCGGGGCGTCATGGCCCGCGGTCTCGCCGATGCCGGCAGCCAGGAAGCCAAGAATAATTATCGTGATGACCGGCAGCATCCTGCCCACCGGAACGTGGCCCGACCACCCGCAGAATACGAGCCTTAGACCTGAGAACATCATTCTTATCACAGCACTCCTCCCTATCACAGCACTTCGCTTTCCCTGAACTCCTCCACGGCGCCATTTATCTCGAGGTATATGGAGTTCTCCAGGTACTCGTCATCGTCGGAATAAATGAACATGCACGTACCGTCTTTCAACACTTGTATGATCTCGGCGGATATTTCGAGAGGCAGAACGGGACAACCCCAGCTCCTCCCCAGCCTGCCGTGTTTTTCTATGAAGTCCTTGGAGCAATAGCACGCCCCGTGGACTACTATATACCTGTCCATGGCATTGTCATTGTATGAAGTGTCAACGCCGTCCAGTTTCAGCGCCTTGCCGTGAACGCCATAGTAGTCCACGCCCGTGACGTAGAAACCGAGGCTGCTCTGAAGCGATCCCGGGGTGTTGGAAAAGTCCTCGGCATAGTTCTCGCCGGTGTTCCGGCCGTGGGCCACTAGGGACCGGTAAAGAAGTTCCCCCGCGTCGAGATCGACGACGAAGAGCCTCTCCTCGGTGGATGGCTTGGTGTAGTCGATAATCGTGATAATCGACTCGCGCTCGAGGAGGCTATCGGCGAGCATGTTGTAGTAGCCTATCATGGCGAGTTCGAAGACAGCGTAATCCAGGCTGCCCTCTAGGCTGGCTTCACTATAGAGCGAATCCAGATAATCTCTGAATTCGATATATTCAGGGCGCTCCGGGAGGCATGAGCGGACGCTCCAGGATGTCACGCCTGACGCAGGCACGCCCACGGCCGTAAGGGCCAGTAGCGCAAAGACCGCTATAATGAAGATGTGCCTTCTGTTCATGCGATGCCGATCCGAGGTTATGACGTGTTTGCTTGTCATCCTATCGCTTCTTAAGAGGTCACTTCCGGGGAAATTGGGGCCATAATTGACTAGCTTGATCTACTCTTTCGTTCTTCTTGTAATTGCCTTGGAAATGGCAGACGTAGAAACTCTGAGCTGTCGGGCTATCTGCCAAGGGGATTCCATAATCCTGTACCAATTGATACGCTATCTGCAGCCTGACCTGTGAGATACAACCGCTACGACTACCCATTCGAAGTTCCTTTGAATTGATGCCTTTTTTCTCACATACTTGATCGATGAACTCCTCCAGTTTTCCACTATTCGTTATATTCGTTATATCGGCATTTTCAAGCGTGATGATTAGGCTCCGAGTGCCTCAGAAACAGCCTGGGGATTCTCTGTTGCAATCTTTAATAAAGCCCGAGCAGGCCCTTCGGGCCGGCGACGTCCCTGCTCCCAATTCTGTAAGGTGGAAACACTCACGCCAATCATGAGAGCAAACTCTGATTGTGATTTCTCCAATCTTTTTCGAATAGCCTTTATGTCTGCCGGAGCATA
>DAOURD010000159.1:0-4693 GCA_030625295.1 Desulfobacterales bacterium
GGACGAGCATACGGCAATTAGCGTCGGAAAGCGGCACGGCAAGCCCGTAGTCTTCACTGTCAGGGCTCTGCGCATGTACGAAAAGGGGTTCAAGTTCTATCGTTCAGATAGCGGCAGCTGGCTAACAAATAGCGTGCCCGCAGAATACATTATCTTTCCCGGATGGAGCAAACAGGATGCAAAGACTCATCACTGACCTGTTGGCCTATTTGAAGAGAAAGGATCGAGGTGGGGCGGAGGGATTCTTTACGATCTTCGGTAAAACCATCCATCGATTCCGGTTATCCCAATAGATGTCAGACATAGGCCGCCTATAAAGGCAAGTAGCCAGTCATTTTTGCCTAACAGCGGCTTGAAAACGTGCCCGCTATGTAATTCAAAACAAAAGTACCAGAAACTGACCTTCGGGTCTTTCATTATGGCTTCCGGCATGGCTATGGGTTCAGGGGCACGGCCATAAGTTGTGATGGGCTTTATTCCCTTTTCGTGATGACAATAATATTCATCTCCATTCGGTTTTCTCAGAAAGGTCGATATAAGAAACATGCTTCGAATTGCCCCACCAACACCAATCAATCCAGAAGTCAAACCTGAGATTAAACCTCCAATGCCTAGGATAATGTCTTTTTCAGGGATGCGAATTTTTGGCTTGAAAATAGAATAAAGGGAAAATGTAACCAGAAATATAGAGAAAAAGAGGGTAATCAAACTGACATCAACAGATCCGAAAATCCATGCTCCGACTAGTGCCGAGATTACACTGGGAAGTCCGTAAACAAGAACGAGGCGCAAGTTGATGCTTTTTCTCATGAGTGCAAATTTCGTCAGATTATTTGCGAAATGGAAGAAAGCCACCAACACAATGGCGGCCTTTATATCAATTGCCATAGCTACAAATGGTGTGAGGATGGTCGCAGAACCAAAGCCTGTGATAGTTGCTATCATAGCTGCAGTAAATGCGATAATCAGTACAAATACTAAGTCCATAAAAAACTTCCGCTATCTTAGACGATTCTCCACCACATCACCACGGCTCTAGATTGTTCAATATGAAAATCATTCTGCAGGTACCTGGCAACAAAGTCTGCAATGGCCTCACCGATCCTCTTATCAACCTCTATATACCTGCCGATAAAGCTTGTCACATATCTGGCCAGTTGGGGTCGGTCACGCTTGATGGCATATTCAATGCTGCTTTCGCAGAAATCTCCATAGCCGTTACCATCTTTACCTTTTCAGCCAGGGGGATAGTTAAGGTACCCGGTCCTGCGCCAATCTCCAAGACCTCAAAATCAGAGCTTAACAAACCTGATAGGTTTTTTACGGCCTCTCTTCCATATTCATAGTTGTTTGCCTGGTCCTTTGCAAACTGGTCTGCAAGGGAATCGCTATGATAGAGATAATCCTGATACGCCTCATCTCACAAAAAGATTTCCATTGAAGGCGCCCTCCGGAACCACATGATTTAACTTTCGGATAAATGCAGCCGCATCGTTCCAGGAAACGTTTTCTACCGGCAAATCTCCACCTCTGTAATATGATGGGTTCTTTCCTATCACCGCTTGATAGAGTTCCTGTGTCACCTCCGTGCGGCCGATCCAAAACCCCCTGGTGAGAGTCACCTGGTGTTGGCTCTCCTCGGGCTTGTGCCCATCTTCTTCAACAGGGCTACCCATCAGAAACGTGCCCGAAGGGACATAGACCATCTGAAAGCTTGCACCTTTCACCTTGAACGTCTTTGATTGCCCAGCATTTGAATTCTTCTCCTTTGCAGAAACCTGAAAAACCAGCGTGGTCTTATAATTGACATGATCACACTTGAGAGCCTCCTCGCCGGACGCCTTTGTTTTGAAGGAAAAGCGAACAAACCATGTGCCCGGGTGCGTGATCGGGACTTTGAGCCTGCCCCCTTCTACCTTGGTTTCCTTATGATAGTAATCCTCTCCGGCTGTCGAATAACTGTTGTATGTGGAGACCCACTTGCCCTTGCCCTCAAACCGCTTGCCTTTGAAAAAGACCTCCAAGGGCAACTCATCACCCGGTTTCACCTTGGTTGGATCCTGAATGTGACTCATAGTATCTCCTTCCTTAAAAGCTTCAGATTCCTTGCCCTTGCTGGCATGAGGTTGCCAACATCCAACCGTCCGTCGTATAAACAAGGGTAAATAGAACCGTCTCTGACTTATTATCCTGGTACGTCAATTTTACCATGGCAGTGGCCTTGAGGAATTCGCTAACGTGGACCCACAAAACGTTGGTGCTTTCTAAACCATCTGCCTCGTTAACGGCCTTTAGGTGATCAAAGATGACCCTTTGGGCGGTCTCTTTTGTTATTGTATGGGCATCATCGCCGTGAACCACAGGGCACAAGAAAAGGACAAGACCAAGAGAAAGTGACCCCAATTACTCCTACACAATTGTCTTTGTCAACATCATACATAAATGCGACCAGCCAGCCGATGTAGGAAGCTACTAGGGGATACCTTTGAATGATTGAATCGGGTCGGGCCAGGCCAAGTATCAGACATTAGAACACAAAACGTCAGATTTTGCGCAAAATAAGGGCTTAGAGTAGAAATTAGCCACGGACCGACCCCGGTACGGTCATTCTTCCCTACAGGGCAGGCGCAGACGAGCACACACAGAAACTGACAATGGCTCCGTGGCGGAACCGAAAAAAGCCAAGACGAACAGGTTGTTGCCGAAACTGTCGCCGGGTGATATACATGGAGAAAATACCGATAATTCTTTGGACTGGATGAACCATGAATATTACCCAGCTTCTCAACAGTGCCGAGGGAAAGACGCTTGAGTTTAAGTGCGACCTTTCGTCGATGAAGCGTAACCGTTCACGGGTTCACGGTTCAGAGGTTCAGGGTTCACCGAAAATCTAAACCCGATCTTTTCGTGTGTATGCCTTTTCACGATTCATTTGATAGGAAATTCAAAGATACTATATGTGTCGCAGCGAAAAAGGCAGGCTTTGATAAGCCAGAAAGAGTAAAAGTTCAACGTACTTTACGAATTAGGTATTGCAACTGCTATAGGTGCTTGGGCTATACGGTGGAGTGATTTTAGGGTTAATAATTTCAATTTTTTCGAAAAGGTGGTGGAGAAGATATGGGAGATAAAGGTAAGAAGGATAAAGCGAAAAAAGTAAAACAAACAAACACAAAAAAAGACGCAAAAAAGAAAGCAAAAAAGAAAAAACAAGAAAAACAATAGGTAAAACGCTATGAGAGACAACAGGGTACACTCTTGACAAGCATAGGCACCAGTCAAGAATGTAGCCATGACCCCAAAGTTCAAGCTGAGTCAAGGCAGGAACGTTTCTAAGTGGTTTCAGTAAGGTGGTTCATGAATAATCAAAGTCCCAAGCCCTTCATCATCCCCCTTTTCATTCCCAACATGGGGTGTCCGCACCGGTGCGTATTCTGTAATCAGACGTCGATTACGGGTCAGGAACATACCAGACTTTCGGTGCAACAGGTCCAAGAGACGATATCCCGGTTCCTGGGGTTCAAGGGGCCTCACCGGGGCCGGGTAGAGGTGGCCTTCTATGGAGGGACTTTTCTTGGACTGCCAAAACCTTACCAGCAGTCTCTTTTGGATGAGGCCCAAGGGTTTGTTGAAAAGGGCCAGGTGGACAGCATCCGCTTTTCCACTCGACCAGATACCATCACAAGCGACGTACTGAAGGCCTTGACTCCCTATACGGTTGGAGTGGTTGAGGTGGGAGCCCAGTCCATGGATGACACTGTGCTTTCCCTGAGCCGACGCGGTCACACAGCAGAGGATACAAGAAATGCGGTCAAACTCCTGAAAGATCATGGTCTAAGGATAGGCCTTCAGATTATGCCCGGTCTTCCAGGAGACACCCCGGAATCGATCCTCGAGACCGGTCGAACAGTGGCTGAGCTCAAGCCAGATTTCGTACGCATCTATCCTACGGTTGTGGTGAAAAACACGGTCCTTGAAAAGTGGTACGGTTCGGGTCGGTTCAAACCACTTTCTCTCGCCGATGCAGTAGAGCTGACCAAAAGGCTCTACCTCCTTTTTGAAGCCCGGGCCATATCCGTGATCCGGATGGGACTCCAGGCCACGGGGAGCCTTTTAGAACCGGGCGCTGTAGTTGCAGGCCCGTTTCATCCGGCATTCGGGCACATGGTTCATTCGGCCATTTTTCTTGACCTTGCAGCCCAAGAGCTTGAGATGCAAAAGACGCTATCCAAGCGGATTATCCTAAGAGTTCGTCCCCGTGAGCTTCCCAAGGTGAAAGGCCTAAGCAATCACAACATCAAGCAGCTCCTCCAGCGATTCGACCTCAAGGAACTTCGCGTCGTGCCGGATCCAACGGTTCGTGAAAATACCGTAAGAGTTGAAAACTCGCTAACTTAATGTCTCTTGGTTTCTACAACTGGTTGTAATCATTTATCTTTCAGTGGCGCTTTTCTGTGCCATCAATATGGAATAAATAATGGAATAGTGGAATGTTGGGGATAAAAAGCCGAAAAGAATCATTTTAAATTGTTTTCATTCCTCTTAACCCATCATTTTCGAGTAGACAGGAGTCTCCCGTGACTATAGGACGAAGTTTGTTTTCTCTGTTTCCGCCTGCTTTCGCGGCGGTGCCACAATATCTCTTCCATATCACAGTTGAACTCCTGGCCCTCACAGAACCGGACAAGCGGCT
>DAOURD010000367.1:0-2760 GCA_030625295.1 Desulfobacterales bacterium
ATTGGGATCGGCATATTCAAGTGGAATCAGTTGCGTTACCACCTTGTCTTCGGGATCGATAGCCTCCTGGCGCAACCGTGTTTCGATGTTCTTGGACCGGGCCTGGACTGCCGGCACGATCTTTACGACACTACCCGCAGGCACGGTGGTAAAACCGTGCACCTCAAGGACCGATTCAAAAACCCTGTACGCCTCTTTTACTGAAATCTTGGTGGGGGAGATAATTGTCACCTTTCCCCTTACCGCTTTATCAATCACAAAATTCTTGCCAGTCAGTTCGCTGATGAACTTAATAAGAAGTGCAATGTCTACATTGTCAAAATCGATGGTCACATAACGGGTACCAGGCGCTTGTTTTGCCGGGGCTTGTAGTTGCTTGGCGGTCTCCTTTTTGGGGAGCGCTTTCTGCTGAACTCGGACAGGCCTCTTGGGGGCAGGGGCTTTTGCAGGGGGTTTCACGGCTGCGGGCTTTCTGGCCGGTGGTTCGGCAGCAGGCCGGGCAGCTTTGGGAGCCGCAGGTGTCACACCCTCCTCACCGGCAACACGGGCTCCATGGGCCACGGGATTACCTGCAAGTAGCCACAGCACTATGAATAGAGAGCAAAGGAGGTATTTTAAGCCGTTAGTTCTAAGACTCATGTTTTTTCTCTCACAAAATAAATTCGAAATACGAATACGGATTTCGTGGTTAGCGCAAGGTTGCGCCTGACGGCTTGAAAACATTACACTTCGTGTCGGATTTCGGGTTTTGACACTATTGCGCCAAGATCAAAAAGTGCTAATCCTATGCCCATTCAAGGATAGCGACCAGAACAGGAGGACCACTCATGCGAGTCAAACGCGGTTTTAAAGCCAGAAGAAGGCGAAAAAAAATATTGAAGCTTGCCAAGGGTTACCGCGGCGGTCGCAGCAAGCTGTACCGCACGGCAGCCGATGCCGTGGACAAGGCATTACAGTATGCTTACAGGGATCGAAGGGCGCGCAAGCGAGATTTCAGGAGATTGTGGATCGCCCGGATCAATGCGGCAGCACGACTTAACAACCTGTCATACAGTCGTTTAATACAAAGATTGAAGTGCGCGCGCATAGAGATCGACCGGAAGATACTCGCCGAGCTGGCTGTCTCAGATCCGAACGCTTTTTCCCACCTGGTGGCCATTGCTGGTGGCCAAGAATCGCATTGAAAATTGTCGATTGTCGATTGAATTGACAGTCGCAAATCGTGAATCGTTCCGCGGTGGATCAATCATCAATCGTCAATCATCAATCGTCAATCATCAATCGTCAATCATCAATCATCAATCGTATGAAACAAGAGCTTGAAAAGGTGGAGCAGGAGGCCCTGGAGGCCATAAAGGGGGTTTCAGACCCGACCGGGGTCAAGACCCTGAAGGCCCGGTACGTGGGCCGCAAGGGGGTAGTGACAGCGCTTTTGCGAAAGATTTCCGGTTTGCCCCCGGAGGAAAGGCCCGAGACAGGCAGGCTTGCAAACGAGCTGAAAAAAAGGCTTGAAAAGGCATTTGAAAAGGCATTGCAAGCTTTTGAGGCGGATCGCGGGGAGGTTACGGCAGACGCCCTGGATGTGACCTTGCCTGGACGGCCTCTTGCCAGGGGCCGACTGCACCCGATTACGCAAATGACCAAGGCCATCTGCGAAGTCTTCCAAAGGCTCGGCTTTGAGATCGTAGAAGGGCCTGATGTGGAATGGGACTACTATAACTTTGAGGCTCTCAACATCCCGCGGGATCATCCTGCCCGTGATATGCATGACACCTTCTATGTTTCCGAAAACATTGTCTTGAGAACCCACACCTCCCCTATCCAGGTACGAGTCATGGAGTCACAATCCCCGCCAGTTCGCATTATTGCGCCTGGTAAGTCCTACCGTGTAGATTCTGATATCTCGCATACCCCTATGTTTTTCCAGGTGGAAGGATTGATGGTCCAGGAGAACATATCCTTTGGTGACCTGAAAGGCGTCCTGACCACTTTTGCACACCAGATCTTTGATGAGGAGACGAGCCTGCGGTTTCGACCCAGCTTTTTCCCATTTACAGAGCCAAGTGCCGAGATCGATATCCGATGCGTGATCTGCAGGGGTGCGGGCTGCCGGGTTTGCTCCCACACCGGGTGGTTGGAGGTTTTGGGTGCTGGCATGGTGCACCCGGCGGTGTTTGAAATGGTCGGCTATGATACGGACCGCTACACCGGTTTTGCCTTTGGCATGGGCATCGAACGTATTGCCATGCTCAAGTACGGCATTGAAGATATCAGAAAGTTTTACGAAAATGATCTCAGGTTCCTTGAACAGTTTTAGTCAATGAAAGTTAGTCTGAGCTGGCTCAAAGATTATGTGACCATAGATGTGGATGTGGTTAAGCTGGCCGAAGCCCTGACCATGGCAGGGCTTGAGGTGGACGGCCTCGTGGACCGTTACGCTTATCTGGACCGCGTCGTAGTGGGGCGCATCGTTGAAATAGCCCCCAGGTCTCACGCTGAAACACTTTCCCTCTGCAGGGTGGATGTGGGCAATGGGATAAAGCCGGTTGTATGTGGTGCTACGAATATCAAAGAAGGCGACCTTGTACCGATGGCACTTCCCGGGGCCCAACTTCCTTCAGGCGAGACCATTGAAGCCGGACGTATGCGGGGACAGGCCTCAGAAGGGATGTTATGCTCTGAAGCAGAACTTGCCCTTGGAATGGATAGCTCCGGCATCCTTCTGCTTCCGGAGACGGCCAAGCCGGGTCTGGGGGTTGC
>DAOURD010000136.1:0-5063 GCA_030625295.1 Desulfobacterales bacterium
TTTACCGTGGCCGGTTTTTACCAGTATGACCCTTCCACAGCCCGCCCGTCGTGCACACCAGATATCCTTCATGCTATCTCCGATCATGCATGTCTTGGAGAGGTCCAACCCGTAGTCAGCCTGTGCCCGGTAGATCAGCCCAGGTTCTGGTTTGCGGCAATTGCAGCCATCTTCAGGAAGATGAGGACAACAATAAATAGCCTCTATGCTGCCGCCGTGGTCAACCACGGCGGCTGTCATCTTCTTATGGATTTCCCGGAGCCCTGCCGCGGTAAGCATTCTTCGATTAATTACAGATTGATTTGTGATCAGAAAGATCTGATAGCCGTTGAGGGTTAACAGCTTGAGGGCGTCAAGACTCCCGGGCAAGAATTCGAACTCAGACCAGCTCCTTACATAATCAGGGCGATCCTTGTTTATCACACCGTCCCTGTCAATAAAAACAATCTTCAAATTTCTGTACCTTTCGTGAATAAATACTTGACACCGTTTTGGACTTGAGGCATAAGATCGACAATCTAATCAAGTTGATGTTACGTAAAAACACTACCTTACCGGCTTGAAAGGGGTGTGTCTTATGGCCTTGACCAAAGACAAAATCATCAATGAAGTTTACACGAAGGTCGGTCTAAGAAAAAATGAGGCCCGGCAGGTGGTTAAACAACTCTTGGAGATCATGAAACGGACCCTGCAAAGTGGCGAAGACCTCCTGATCAGTGGTTTCGGGAAATTCGTGGTTAAGGATAAGGATGCCCGGCGGGGTCGCAACCCCCAGACACGCCGTGACTTACAATTACGCGCCAGAAGGGTTGTCGTCTTTAAGACCTCTGGCATATTGAGAAAAAAAATCAATTCCCCGTAGTTGCGCTACTGCTCAATTCGCGTAATTCTTCAAAACAGGATAGACGGCGAATTGCCGAAACCGTACTAAGGGCTTGCCCTAACGCGCTACCACAAACGCATCGGGGTATCCATTCGCCTGCAGCGACCCTGCATACTTCCTGGCCTGATCAAGCGCCTTGCATCTTGCGACTCGCACGCGATAGAAGGTGCCTTTGGCACTCTCGTAGACCGTGATGTGGGTGTTCTTGTAAGTCTCTCCCAGCTTGTTCCTGAGCCTGACAGCGTTTTCTTTGTGCTTGAAAGCGCCCACCTGGATAGTGAAGTCCCCAACATAGTAGTTTCCGGGCACAAGGGTACGTTGAACCTTTCCGCCAACCACAGTCTCGTTCAGTGATCCCAATGCGACGACCTCAGCGGGCGCTGTGCCCGCCCCTACCAGTCCTATGCGTCGAGCGGCTTCATAGGACAGGTCAATGATCCGACCGCGCACAAAAGGCCCCCTGTCGTTTATTCGCACGTCAACCGTTTTGCCGTTATTAAGGTTTCGGACCTTGACATAGGTACCCAGCGGGAGGGTCTTGTGGGCTGCCGTCATGGCATACATGTTATATGCCTCACCGCTCGCTGTTTTCCGGCCATGAAAATCCTTGCCATACCAGGAGGCGGTCCCACGCTCCCGAAAACCGCGCGCATGTTTCATGGGTTGATACCAATGTTTGCCTATCTTATACGGTTTGGGATAGCCTGGAACGGGTGCAGGTCTTTTTTCCGGTGCAGCACAACTTAGCAAGAAGAATAACACGCCGATGCAAACTGACAGTGGCAAATTTGAAGACTCAAAAACCTTCATCATTAAATTCCCTTGCGCAATCCGTAATCGTGAAGAGGCTATCGTGAATAATTTCAAAATACGAAATACGAAATCTAAAATCCGAAATGCTATATGGGCAAATTGTCATGCTTTTTCTTAGGCATGCACTCTTGCTTGTTTTTCAAGGACTCAAGGGCCCTGATCAACTTGGGTCGCGTTTGCTCCGGGAGGATAATCTCATCAATGTACCCTCGTTCGGCAGCGCGATAGGGGCTCGCAAAGGTATTTCGGTATTCCTCGATCATTTCGGCTTCTTTTTTTCCAGGGTCCTCAGCAGCACTGATCTCCTTCTTAAACACAATGTTCACAGCTCCGTCAGGTCCCATCACCGCGATCTCTGCTGTTGGGTATGCGTAATTTATGTCCCCCCAAAGGTGCTTGCTTGACATCACAATGTAAGCGCCGCCATAGGCCTTGCGAGTGATCACGGTAATCTTGGGCACCACAGCCTCGCAGTATGCGTAGATGAGCTTTGCCCCGTGTTTGATGATACCCCCGTATTCCTGGGCTGTGCCCGGCAGAAACCCGGGGACATCACAAAAGGTGATGAGGGGTATGTTAAAGCAGTCGCAGAATCGAACAAATCGGGTCCCCTTGATGGAGGCATTGATATCCAAACATCCAGCCAGGAAGGAGGGTTGATTGGCCACCACGCCGACCACATGACCATTTAAGCGGGTAAAACCGATAATGATATTCGGGGCATATTTAGCCTGTACCTCAAAGAAATAGTGGTCATCTACAACCGAGTGAATAATACTGCGCATGTCATAGGGCTGTCTGGGACTTTCAGGGATAACCTCACGAAGACCCGCATCAGTTCGACTCGGATCATCCGTGGGCTCAACACAAGAGGGCTTCTCACGATAGTTTTGGGGCAGAAAGCTCAAAAGCTCCCTTATCATGGCCAGGATCTCTTGGTCGTCTTTACCGGAAAAATGGGCAACCCCGCTGGTTGCATTATGAGTCAGAGCCCCTCCCAGCTTTTCAAGGGTGACATCTTCATAGGTCACAGACTTGATCACCTGAGGGCCTGTGATAAACATGTAGCTTGTCTTTTCCACCATGAAGATGAAATCGGTCAGTGCCGGAGAATAGACTGCCCCTCCTGCGCACGGCCCCATAATGGCCGAAACCTGTGGGATTACCCCGCTGCTCAGAACATTTCGCATGAATATGTTCCCATACCCGGCCAGACTGGAGACCCCCTCCTGTATCCTGGCCCCCCCGGAATCGTTCAGACCGATAAATGGGGCGCCGTTCTTACGAGCAAGGTCCATGACCTTGCAAATCTTTTCGCTCACGGCCAGGCTCAACGACCCCCCTAATATTGTGAAGTCCTGGGCAAAGAGATAGACTGGCCGGCCATTGATGCGACCGTAACCTGTAACGACACCGTCTCCAGGGAACCTCTTCTTGTCCATGCCAAAATCTGTGGATTGGTGGAGGACAAACTTGTCGATCTCCTCAAAGCTGTCCTGGTCCAGTAGCTGATGAATCCGCTCCCGTGCTGTCCACTTCCCCTTTTTGTGCTGCACATCGATCCGATCCTGGCCACCACCCAGCTCGGCCTCAGCGTTTTTTTCAATTAGGGTTTGAATCTTGTCTTCATTTGCCATGACGATTCTCCACCATTACTGGACTTAGTTCGCTACGCTCACAATTGGCCCGCCCTGGCGCGACATCAGAATAATAACCGGTGCCATGTGAAAACCCGGTCTGGGCCAGGGAATACTGGAATAATGGAATGGTGGAATAATGGGTTTAAGAGGATTCCCGCCTGCCATCGCCGCGTACGGCACGCAGCTTATATGCTAGCATCTCTGGCAATGGCGGGCAGGTTGGTCTTTTTATCTTCTACATCATTCCAACATTCCATCATTCCTGTCTCGGGATCCCAGCCAAACTAATAAGGTGCTATTTGCGGTGAACTATTACCCGTCTTCTTCTATCGCAATGAGGGTCTCGTCGGTTGAAACATTATCCCCTACTTTTACCGCGATCGTCTTGACTGTTCCGCTTACAGACGATGGAATCTCGTTTTCCATTTTCATGGCCTCCATCTTAATCACGGGTGTGCCGGCCACCACGTGATCCCCGACAGCCACCATGATGTCGAGTATCAGGCCAGGCATAGGCGCGGTCACCTCCCCACCTGATGGGGCCGATCGGACGGGAGCCAGGAGAGGCTCCGGGGCAACCGGTGTCGCCTTTTGTACAACAGGCTGAGCAGGCGTCGATACGGGGGCTGGTTTTGACACTACGCCCGCACCTTTCTTGACTTCGACCTCGTAGCGCTTTCCGTCTACTCTCACCAGAGCTCGCTTACCGTCAAACTTTTCAACATCTACCCTGTACGCTTTGTCTCCAACTGAAAGTTCAAATGTCTTCATGCTCACTACAGTTCCCCATTTCTCTCCATCTTCACCAGGTTTGAACTTGGCTCCGCTTCGCTCCGCAATTGGTCGAATAGTCCGCATCCTTACCACAACTATAGGGTTTTTCAAGCCCCAAGTCCAACCCAAAAATCGGTGCTTCGGTCAGTAGTGAAGAAGCATGTCCAATCCCCACAGGGTCGCACTGAACAACCATCAGGCAATAAATCGAACATGTTTTCCCTTTACAAAGGACTATTTGTATGGTAGTCAAATATCCTTTTAGTATTACAAGCTCATTGATTTCCCGATGGGGAGAACACGATCCGTATGTTGTTTCTTGCGAGGATGCCCCTATCTTGCTTGCTTGGCTCGGACACGGTATAAACAATAGTGTAGGGATTCCCTTTGTAACAGTTCACCAGTGCGCAGACCCGCCTGCCATCGCGATGCTTAGTATGTACTATGCCTGCCAGGTTCGTGGCAATTGCGGGCAGGGAACGCAGAAACAATACAAATTCAGAAAATATTTTGCTTTCATACTCTGCGATCTCGTAACTTGATTGTATAGGAATTCCCTTTTTTTGAGTCCCGCTTATAGCGGGACGTTACATAAAAACACGAAGCGATTTTATAACTTGTACTTGTTTAACAGGTTTTGCAATGAAAAAGAAGGACATCGAGTATTTTACAAAGCTTCTGACCGAACGTCTGGAAAACCTGCTGGCCGAGGCCAGTGACACCGTATCGGGCATGACAGGTGAGACTGTGAATTTTCCTGACCCCACAGATCGGGCATCACTTGAGGCCGACCGCAACTTCATGCTCCGGATACGAGACAGGGAGCGGAAATTAATCCTGAAGATCCGGGATGCCCTTGATCGAATCGATAAGAGTACGTACGGGATTTGTGAGACCTGCGGCTCTGAGATCTCAATCAAACGCCTTAAGGCCCGGCCAGTGACCACACAATG
>DAOURD010000152.1:0-4813 GCA_030625295.1 Desulfobacterales bacterium
AATGTCTCACAGCATCAATACCATTATGGTTCTCAACATACCTTCAAATCCCGCGACATAGTGTCTCGTAAAGTAGAGCAGTGCCTCCAAACAGACGCCAAAGAAGAATAGACCAACCACTATCTTCACGGGAAAGGCCGCAATAAGGATATTCATCTGTGGCACTACCTTTGCCAGAATGCCAAAGGCCGCACTCGTCATGAGAAGAGCGGCAATGGCCGGGGCCCCCAGTTTGACTGCCATAGTAAACATATCCCCCGAAACTTCCAACATCTTATGAAAAAGCCCATTGCTAAGTCCCAGGGATCCCACCTTAACCACGGCAAAGCTGTCAGCCAGTGTGCTGAGCAAAACGTGGTGGCCGTTGAGGAGGAGAAAGATTAAACTGGCAACCCAGTAACCCATCTGTGCAAGAATAGGACCCTGGCCACCCGACTCAGGATCGAGAACATTAGCAATGGCAAATCCCATTTGAAATCCCACAAGCTGTCCTGCTAACTGCACGGCAGTAAAGAACAGCCGAACTGTAAGCCCAATAATCAGTCCTAGGACCAGTTCAGAAAGTATCAAACGCGCGCCCCCCAATATACTTTTCGGAAACAGTGCGGGGTCAGGCTGGACAACCGGCAAGAGCACGATACTGATCATCAATGCCAGTCCTGCCTTGACCAGGTTTGGCCATATACGCGACCCTAAAATCGGAAACATAAACAGGACGATACTGATCCGAATCAAAATCAGAACAAACGACTTAAACTGCTCAGGTGAAAGAGTTAGAATTCCCATAGCGATTTCGGCAACTCGTCCGTCCGAACGATTAAATTCGAATATCGAATATCGAAATACGAAACAAATTCGAATATCAAATGACCAAATGTCCAAAACTTAAAACAATGATCTGGTGGATTGTCTGGCAAGAAATGAATCTCCATCGGCCTATCAACAGTTTTGAATTTTGAATTTCTGTCATTCGATATTGTTTCGAGTTTCGTGCTTCGGATTTCGGATTTATGCCTCCTTAAAACCTGTTTGGTTTCGGCTTGTCCGGGTTAGGCACTCTTTTTATTCTCACCGTATATAAATCGGTATCTGCGTAATAACGTTCTGTGTAAAATCCATCAACTGCTGCAACATCCAGGGTAGGAAAAACAGGAGTCCCATCAAAACAGCCAGTATTTTGGGAATAAAGGTTAGTGTCATTTCCTGGATTTGAGTGGTTGCCATAAAAATACTTACAGCCAGCCCTACAATAAGCCCGAGCCCCAGCATTGGCATGGCAACTAGAATAGTAACCTTAATCGCTTCCTGGGCAAGCCCAACTACAAATTCGGGAGTCATATCATCCTGTCATAAAACTTTTGACTAAAGAACCAACAATGAGGTACCAACCGTCCACCAGCACGAAAAGCATTAGCTTGAATGGCAGGGATATCATGATCGGTGGAAGCATCATCATCCCCATTGAAAGAAGCACACTTGCCACCACCATATCTATAATCAAGAACGGCACATACACAACAAATCCAATAATGAAGGCCGTTTTCAGCTCGCTTATAACGAACGCGGGTATCAAAACCGATGTGGGGACATCCCGCGGGGCATTGGGCTTGCTTAGCCTGGCCGTTTTCACAAACAGGGCCAGGTCCTTCTCTCGCGTCTGTTTGAACATGAACTGGCGAATGGGATGCATAGCTGCTTCAAGGGCCTCAGCCCTGGATATTTCTTCATTTAGGTAGGGTTGGAGGGCGCTCTCGTTAACCTGCTGCCATACCGGCATCATGATAAAAAAGGTAAGAAACAAAGCCAGGCCCACTATAATTTGACCTGGGGGTACCTGGTGGGTACCCATGGCGTGTTTTAGGAACGAGAAGACCACAGCCAACCTGGTAAAAGATGTCATTAGAATCAAAATGGCCGGTGCAAGGGAGAGAATGGTTAATAGAGCGACAACCTGAAGCAAGATTGAAACCTGTCCGGGGTTGTCAGCTTGCCCCAAACCGATCTGGAGCGAAGGAAGGGGTATGGTTGCAGTGAAAGCAGCCGCAGGGAGGAAAAAGAATAATGCAAAGAGCAAAGAGCAAAGAGCAAAGAGCAAAATTGTTTTTGCCTTTGAAATATTTTTTCCTTTATTCGCCATTACGTATATAACCCTTTACCCATAACCCTATTTTTCACTCGATCCGCCTTTGCCTTTTAGAGACGACCTCAGTAAATTTGCAAAAAGACCGCGTGGTGCCCCAGCAGCCCCGAGACTTTCAATTCTCTCCAGGGCCTCGGATTTTTCTATCTTGGTCAAAAAAGTTATGCTCTCCGGAGTAATCCCAATCACGATTTTTTCACCCACCACATCGATCAGCGCAATGCGCTCCTTGGGCGTTACATGATGGGATGACAGAATCTTGATAAATTGTCCGTGGCCAAGACCATCTTTGAGATAAAAAAATCGTTTCATAAGAAAAAGGACCAGGATCAAGATGGCCACAACAATGCACAACATGGCAAATGTCTTCAGCCCGGTCCCCCAAAGGTCCGGCTGAGACATCATCCCGGATGTTACTGTTAACTCACCCATAGTACCGTTCCTCATAAACCGCCTTTTCCGGGCTTAACCCAAAGTCTTGACCCTTTCAGCAGGGCTGATAATGTCGGTAAGTCTCACACCAAACTTTTCGTTAACTACCAGTGCCTCGCCGCGTGCAAATAACCTTCCGTTCACAAAGATTTCCATCGGTTCGCCGGCAGACTTTGTCAGTTCAACAACCGAACCCTGTCCCAGTTGAAGTAAATCATTGACAAGCATGTGGGTCCGGCCCAGTTCAACCGAAACCTGCAGGGGAATATCGAGTATAAAATCCAAATCTTGATCCCCCTCGGCCTGTTCTGTGGCTGCAGAAGCTTCAGTATTCTCCGGCGGAACAATTTCGGTCGCGGCATCATTTTGCTCGGTCATAGTTTTATCCTTTCTACTAGCACCTCTGTTCAATCCTAATGGCCTTATTACCCCTTGTAACTCCCGCACGTCCTTTGAGCTTTGGCACACCTTCGACCTTTGCAACTAAACACTCTTTCACGTCCTGCTCAAGTTGGATCACATCACCAACCTTGAGACCAAGAAGTTGATGTCCTGTTATCCGTCCGGTGGCAAGTTCTGCCCTCACTTCTACCATGATATCCTTAATCCCCCCTTGGAGGCGTTCCTTCCAGCCTGTATCTACCTCCAATTCATCGCCCTGGAACCCTGAGCGCAGCTTATCCCGGATTGGCTCAATGCTTGAGTAAGGAATGCACAGCTTCAGGAGGCCCGGCACCCCATCCAGCTCCACGTTGAAGCCGGTCACGGTAACTAAATCGTTGGGAAGCGCAATACCGGCAAATTGCGGATTCATCTCGGACCGTACATAGCTCATTGAAATCTCATGAACAGGCCTCCATGCCTGCGCAAGGTCCTCCAGATACACCCTGACGACATTTTGTATCATCCCGTTCTCTATGGCAGTATATTCTCGCCCCTCAATCTTCACATCCTCTGAGGCCTTGCCGCCAAAATAGCATTCAATAAGATTGAACGCCAGTCGACTTTCCAGGACCAGAATCGCATGCCCTTTCAGGGGTTCCATCCGAAAGATATGCAGACTGGTGGGTACCGGAAGCGATTGGTGGAATTTTTCAAAGTTGACCATGCCAACTGAGTCAACGCTGACATCTACCATCTTTCGGATGAGGACGGAAAGACTCGTCGCGAAGCCCACGCAAAAGCGTCCGTTAATCATATCAAAGGCTGGCATACGAGTATCAATAATTCGATCCTGACCGGTGAAATCATAACGGATGATGTCATCCGAGCTAGTCGGCGTGTCGGTTTCGGCAGCAACTTCTCCCTCTGTTAGCCCCTTGAGCAGGCTATCTACTTCGTCTTGTGATAAGATATTAGCCATTACTGCACAACAAACTCTGTAAAATAGAGCGTCCGAATGCCAGCACCTGGCAAGATCTGATTAATCCGTGCAATCAACTCGCTTTTGAGTCGAAGTTTTCCCTGCGGCTTACTGATATCTTCAAAGGATTTGCTGGTAAGAAGCAGCAAAATCGCATCCCTTAATTGTGGGGTACGTCGAGTCAATTTTTTTGTGATATCGTCGTTTTCAACCTCAAATTCGATTGTTGTCTTAAGATATCGTTTGCCTTCCCTGTCGAGCAAATTAACAATAAAGGAATCCATTTTATAGATACTCCCGAATTCTTCATCCTCGACTTTTGCCGTGCTCTGCTCGGTTTCTGCTGTCTGCGGGTTATCCCTGCCAAGAAGTTTTTCAGCCAAAAGGAAATCCCATGCCCCATAACCCCCACCGCCCAAAACCAGGACCACAATTCCAATGATTATCCATTTCCTGGCAGACCCTTTGGACTCAGTCCCAGTCCCGGCGTCTTTTTTTTCTTCTTCTAATTCCTTGTCTTCTTCTGCCATTTCACCCTCCTAACTGTTGGGTTCGTTGCGTTTATTGGGTTTGTTGTGCCCGCCCTGGTGCGATATGCCTGAGCGGTCGGCATAAAGCCCTGGCCCAGACCGGGTTTTTCTCTCCGTGGGATTCTCCAGTTTCTGTCGCGCCAGGGCGGGCCGACCCTACGCCCGCCCGCCTCGCCTGAGCGCTCGCGATGGCGGGCAGGTAGGGGCATCCCGCCCGTTTGTTCTGGGCCAGGGATGAAAAACTTTAGAAAAGGATGAAAGAAACCCTGAACAGGTACAACCAGAAAATACCATAAGGAAGCCATGAATCCACAGTCAATGAAGCTTGCTCTGATTCTCAACAATTTG
>DAOURD010000233.1:0-4004 GCA_030625295.1 Desulfobacterales bacterium
AAGACACAAAGTGTATCCTGACATGGCCAGGATCAGGCAAATAGAGGGACGTGTGACCATACGCTTTGTCATCACACCGGAAGGAGGCATCCGGGCGGTCGAGATCGCAAGAACCTCCAGGCAAAAGGTTCTGGATAAGGCGGCACTGAGGGCTGTGAAGGCTGCCGCTCCCTTTCCAAAGCCACCCAGGCGTTTTTTTGAGGGGGAGATCCCCTTGGAGCTTACGATTGTCTTTGAACTGACCTGATACAATGGATACAATAGAGGCATTAAGGTCTATCCGATATGATTTACTTGAATATATTCAGGAGAAAGTCGTTGTTGATTACGATAATATCCTCCAGATGCCAGTTGATTTTACCCATAGAAGAAAAAGGTATGTTATCAGAGAGACTCTTGGTCGTTTCAGAACACAATCAAACCGTCACATGAATGGTTATTTGGCGAGAGCTGATGATGGGGAGATATATTTTCTGTACTTTCATTTCCTGGATGGCAACTCCGAAAGTCCATTTAATATTGGCTTCTGGATCCTGAGCTTTCGGGTTTTAGGTGATAGAGAATTGATGGCCCTTTACAGGGAAGACAGGAAAATGTTACTGAATGTGACCCTCAAGAGGCTGGTAGATTTTCATGGACACCTCTGTCCGGAGCTTGTGATCGGTGGCAGGGTGTGTGAGTATGCCCAAAAGTTCCTGCCAGATGACAATTTTTCTTTGATTGCAGAAAATTGTACATCAGCAATAGATGCTATTCAGGTATTGCTTGGGGTTACATTTGGGAATCAACGTTTGAAAGTCTTTGACTTTGGTAAGCATAAATATACATTCCTGTTAATGGATAAAAAGAGAGGGTTCAGGCTGTCTTTGAAGAAGGTTCGCTATGGAGATGAAGAGCAATACCGGATGCTCTCCGAAAAGATTATAAGGTCAGAAGCGACAATTGATGATGCTGTGGACTATCAGAGGCTTCTTGATGATAGAATCAGGACATTAATTCAGTTGAATCCTGGGGATATGTTTGATAGAACACACAACCTTCAATGAAACGGGGTGATTATTCATGTGTGAGGCAAATGCGTATCTTATAAAGGATGGGTCTGAAAAGGTTATCATGGAGAGTGTGGATATTTTAAGGGCTGAGGATGATAGCATCTATCTTCAGAACATATTTGGAGAAAAAATCGAGATAAAAGCGCACGTCAAGGAGATGAACCTTGTTGATCATCGTATTTTGCTGGTGGAAGATTAGATAAGGGGGGCTTTGGTTATGGATTTCATTGAAAAGGCAAGAATCAGATTGGAGAACTGGATCACACACAATGATCATCACCAAGAGGCATACGAGATGTTTGCCGAACAACTGGAGGATGCGGGAAAGAATGAGAGTTCGAAGCATGTCCGAGAAATGATAGAGATGACAGTTAGAATCAACGAATGTTTACGTAAGGCTTTAAAGGCCCTCGAGTAATGAGGAGGTTTTCGATGTGTGAAGCCCATGCATTTATTTTGAAAGACGGGGAGGAAGAAAAGATCCTTGAAAGTGTTGATCTCGTAGAACTGGAGGGGGATGAGGTCAAGCTACTCAGTATCTTTGGAGAACAAAAGACCCTCAAGGCCAAGCTCAAGCTCTATAATAATACCAAAGGAAAGATCGTATTTGAACCGCTTTAAGCCTTGACAAACGGGTAGCAATTGTTTAAGTAACTGGGGCAATGCGCAATAAGAAATTGCGCTTCTAATTTAACGTCTCGGAATCTCAGCAACTCCTTGAAATTCCTGCGACTTTAGGAACCCCTAAGTTCAGACCTTAATGAACTGCCCCGCAGCAAGCTGCGGGGTATCGCGCATCTGATTTTTACAATTTAAACGAAGCAAGCTTCGGGGAATTAAACCCAACAATTCACGAAAATCTGCGTAATCTGCGGATTAAAAGTTGACCGTAAAATAATAAGCCAAGAAGGCCGGACTGGATCGAAATCCAGATGTGCATTCTTGGCTTTTTTGTTATTGCTGCTCCTTAACTCACAAAAATCTGTGAAATCTGCGTAATCTGTGGATTAAACCAAGCCACGAAGGCCTTTTCCCCGGAAAGGGGAACAAGGATCTTTGTGGCTTTTTTATTGGATAAACGTTGAAAGGAGGTGCGTACACAACAAACATCAGAGAAGTGGAAAGGCAGCCTTCCCCCGGCCAGGGTTTGCAAGCTGCCTTCCCTGTGAAGCCCCCTCGGGGTGAGGGATGCTTCGGCTATTTATATATCACCGCAGCATTCCTCCGTCAATCCGACTCAGGGTGAACCCAGAGGAGATCTTTATGGCATCATGAAATCAACTAAGGGAGGAGTGAAACGAAATGATATTGAAGACGAAAGGCAAATCTTTACGGATCACCGTTCTTATGACAGGGCTCGCCCTTATCCTGGGCACGATCGCCATTCCTGTCTTGGCCCAGGAAAAGGAACAAGAGGCGATTGATATTGGGACAATCACAGTGATGGCGCCACAGCCGGGCGTTGAGATCACAACTGAGAAGACCGTCATCCGTATGGACGAATTCAAAAAGCCCGGGGAGGTTAGAACACTAACAGATGTGCTGACCGAAATCGGTGGCATTGATGTACAGCGCATCAATCCACTTATGGCTAGCCCGGGCGACGAGGTATCTATTCGTGGTCTGAATGAAGGCAGAATGGTCATTGAGATCGACGGTCGCCGGATCAATCATACCGGCCACTACGGCAGGTACATTGTTGACTGGTCTACTTTGAACATGGACGATATCGAAAGCATAGAGATCATTCGTGGAGGGCACTCGGTGCTTCATCCCTTTGCCATCGGTGGGGTGATTAATATCGTTACCAAGAAAGGAAAAAAGACTGACGACCCCAAACCTGACTTCAATGTTAAGGGAGGTTATGGCGATTATGACACGTATAATGTGGCAGCATCGGTCAATGGAGGAGCAGGAAACATTGTCGGTTACAACTTTTCAGCGAGCAGGCAGGAAACCGACGGTTACCTCAGGAACAACTTTCAGGAAACGGACAGCTTAAATGGACACTTGACATTTTTTCTTCCTCGTGACGCCACTTTCAGCATAAGTGCTAAGTATTCCGATGTGTTATACGGATTGCCGGTTATAAATGATCCGACCCGGGCCGACTACGATTCGGATTATCCAAAATACTATGCGGATCGTGACCAGTTGAGGCACCTTGACTGGCCTCAGTATGCAGGCGGGCCAACGCCGGAGTGGGAAAAACACACAACCTACCTGGATGGCATCCTTCAGGTTCCCCTGGGTCCGGGAACCATCAAGGTCCACTATTTTCAGACCGTGGGCAGGCGTTGGACGAGTCTCTATGGTCCTACGGGCACATTTCAGGAAGACTTTTTCATCGACGATAAGACAGAGGGAATCATTGGCGAGTACCGGGATATTGAGCTATTCGATTCTCACCAAGTGACCGTAGGTGCTGAATACCAGGAACTGGGCTGGCCGGACGAGAATCCCGTCATCTACAGGGTCAAATCAGCCTATATCCAGGATGTCATCGGGCTGGGTGATCGCTGGGCGGCTACCCCCGGTGTTCGCTACTATCATGTCGACATGGATACTTACTATTCCCAGTTTGGAACTGGCTGGCCGATCGAAGGCAAAAAGCAGACTGAAGACGGTTTCTATCCAAGCCTGAAGGTTGATTTCCAGGCTACCCCTGACACGGCCCTTTATGCTGCCGTGAGTCGCTCCTACCGGCTTCCATGTCCGTGAGATTACTATTGGTGGGCGCGGTGCGCGTCTTCAGAAAATCCTTCATTAGATCCGGAATCGGCATGGGAATATGAAGCCGGAATTATTCAAGAGTTCAAACCGCTGACTGTCAGAGCGGCCGGTTTTTATTACGACATTGAGGACTTCATCAATGACAATGGCATCACAGCAGCAGGTGCACTTGGCGGGATGGGGACCCTTGGCAGTAACTGTCTCTATAACATTGACCAT
>DAOURD010000101.1:0-5635 GCA_030625295.1 Desulfobacterales bacterium
ATCAGATGTTGGCTGCGGACCGCAAGGCCACGCAGTCCGTTCAATTGGATGTGAAAACCGCGTATCTAAGATTCTCCGAGGCAAAAGCCAGGCTTGCGGTTGCCCAGGCAAGTGTTGCCCATGCAGAAGAATCGTTGAACCTGGTTAGGACACAGTATGACGGAGGATCGGCCACCATTACCCGGTACCTGGATGCTGAGCTGGCCCTAGACATGGCCAGGGTGAGAGAAACCTCTGCTTTTTATGATTGGAAGAAGGCTCAGGCTGATATAGGCCGGTCCCTGGGATACTGTGGATTGTGTGCCCGAAAGGAGTTGAATAAGAATGAGGAATAAGCCCAAGAAGTCTTATAGACTCGTATCGCTGATAAGCGGTGGGGTTATTCTTGTTGTGCTTATTCTCTATATGGGCGGCTTTTTCCGCACAGGATTGATCGAACCTGAGTCACTGAAGACCGCGGAAATGGAAACGATTTCTCCTGACAGAACAGCCTATGCTGCAAAGGAAAATATTACAGAATGGTATCAGGCTGTAGGAACAGTGCACTCGCGAACAGAGACCCATATTTCAGCCCAAATAACGGGGCGTATCCTCAAGATTTTGGTGCGGCCGGGGACCAAGGTAAAAAAGGGCGACCCTTTGATTTACCTGGATAACCGTGAGTTTCAGGCCAGGTTGGATCAGGCCCGACATGGGGTTCGGGCGGCCAGGGCCAAAAAAGAGCAGTCTGAACAGGCCCTCATTGCAGCTCAGGCGGTCTACAGACAGGCCGATGCCACTTATAACAGGATAAAGACATATTTCAGTCAAGAGGCTGCGACGATGAAGGACCTGGAGCAGGCTGAAGCATCCTACAGACAGGCAAAGGCTGGCGTGGAGCAAGCCAGAAAAGGTATGGTTACGGCCGAGGCAGGTGTGCGGCAGGCAGAAAAAGTGGTGGAGGAGGCACGTGTGGCTCTCGGATATACCAATATCACTGCCACTGAATCAGGAGAAGTTGCCAAACGGATGGCTGAACCGGGTGATTTGGCATGGCCAGGAAAATCCCTGCTGGTGCTCCATGCCCCTGGTGCCCTGAGGCTGGAAGCCCATGTACGCGAGGGGCTAATCAAAAATGTCTTGCCGGGATCTAAGCTCCGGGTAGCCATTAATGCTCTCGATATAACACTCGATGGCACAGTAGAAGAAGTCATCCCCTCAGCCGATCCTTTAAGCCGCACATTCTTGGTGAAAGTGGGTATCCCGGCTGTCACCGGTTTGTATCCTGGGATGTTTGGCAGATTACTTGTCTCCCTGGGAGAGTACCAAGCTGTCGTGGTACCTGAGAATGCTATTTATCGTACTGGTCAGATGGAACTAGTAAAAGCAGAAAAAGACGGCCGCTGGTGCAACTGTTTTGTCAAGACCGGCAAGAGAATCGATGGCAAGGTTGAGATCCTTTCCGGTCTGAGCGGAGATGAAAAAATAGCGTTGAGGATTGATCACAATGAATGATGCTGCGAATACCGCCCCCCATGGGGTTATAGCCGGTATTGTCAATAAATTTCTGACCTCACAGCTATCCGTTATCCTGATCATCCTTGCAGTCTGTATGGGCGCAGCGGCTGTTCTGGTGACACCGCGGGAGGAAGAGCCGCAGATCGTTGTTCCTTTAGCTGATGTGTATGTTCAATTCCCAGGTGCCAGCGCAGAAGAGGTAGAAAAGCTCGTTGCCACCCCGCTCGAAAAGCTCCTCTGGCAAATCGATGGTGTCGAATATGTCTATTCTATGTCACGTCCTGATATGGCCATCATTACGGTCAGATTCTACGTAGGTGAAGACTGGGTTAAGTCGTTGGTCAAGCTTCATAATAAGATCAGCATGAATATCGACCGGGCACCGCCTGGTGTGCGAGGTTGGGTGATTAAACCCGTAGAAATAGACGATGTGCCGATTGTTAGTATAGCTCTTTATTCGGACATATACGATGACCATCAGTTGCGCCGTATCGCTGAGGAAGTAATCATAAGACTCGAAGAAGTTGAGGATATCTCACGGACATCTATTATCGGTGGCCGGAGGCGGGAAGTACGGGTTGAACTCGACCCTGAGAGAATGATCGGATTGGGCGTGTCTCCTCTGGAGGTGGAACGGGCGTTGCGTGGTGCTGATGCTTCAATAACTGCCGGCACCTTTGCCAGGATGAACAAAGAAATTACGGTAAGCAGTGATTCATTTATCGCCGATTCTGAAGACATTGAAAAATTGATGGTCTCGGTTCATGATAGCCGGCCGGTTTATCTGCGCGACATTGCAACAGTTATTGACGGACCGGAAGAGACTCGCGATTACACTCGGATCGGTTTTCCCGATGGGACAAGCTTTGCTGCTGTCACATTGGCGTTAGCCAAAAAGAAGGGCACAAATGCAGTCCTTATTGCCAGAAATATTCTGCAAAAACTAGAGGAATTAAAAAAGAGCGTTATCCCAAGCGGTGTAGAGATCACAATCACCAGGAACTACGGTGAGACCGCCGATCGGAAAGTAGAGGACCTGTTAACCTCGCTATTTTTTGCGATAATTACTGTGGTTACTTTGATTGCCTTCACCATGGGGTGGCGTGAAGGGATAGTGGTGGCTCTGGCGGTGCCGATAAGTTTTTCACTTGCGCTCTTTGTGAACTATCTTTTCGGTTACACCATTAACCGTGTGACCCTTTTTGCCTTGATCCTCTCGCTTGGTCTGGTGGTAGATGACCCGATTACGAATATAGACAATATCCAGCGTCACATCATGATGGGCAAGACGAATCCGCTTTCCGCAACGCTCTATGCCGTTGATGAGGTGTTGCCGCCGGTGATTATATCCACGCTGGCAATCATCGTTTCCTTTACCCCGATGTTTTTTATTACCGGGATGATGGGGCCATATATGGCACCAATGGCAATCAATGTGCCGTTGACAGTGACATTTTCCACTCTGTGCGCCCTAACCATAGTCCCCTGGGTCTCCTATCACTTGCTTAAACGCTCCAGAACCGGAGGTGAACAAAACACCGAAGGTCCAGGCCGTGATGTGACACCCGAGTGGATCAAGAAGGGGTATAATCGGGTGGTGGCTCCTTTTCTGGGTTCACGAACAAAAAGCATTACGCTTCTGGCCGGAATTGTTGTTTTGATGATTTTGTCTGCTTCTCTTGCACTCTTTCGTCTGGTTCCCCTAAAGATACTCCCTTTTGACAATAAGAACGAATTCCAGATAGTCGTTGACATGCCTGAAGGGACCACGCTAGAGACAACCGATAGAGTGATCAAGGCATTTGAATCGTATTTACGGCAGGTGCCGGAGGTAACCAATTATGTCTCTTATGTGGGAACTGCTTCACCGATAGACTTCAACGGATTGGTACGGCATTACTATTTGAGAAGGGGAAGTAATGTCGCAGATATCAGAATCAACCTGGCTGATAAAACCAGGCGTAAACAGCAGAGCCACGAAATAGTCCTCCGGTTACGCAAAGATCTGGAAGAGATTGCCGAACGATTGAATGCCAATATCAAAATTGTGGAGGTGCCGCCCGGTCCGCCGGTGATCTCTACAATTGTCGCTGAGATCTATGGCGATCCGGACAAGTCCTATCAGGAGCTGGTCTCGGCTTCAGCCTACGTCAAAAACCTTATGTCCGAGGAACCGTTTGTGGTCGATATTGATGACATCGTTGAGACGTCACGAAATAAGATCAATTTTGTTCTCGATAAGGAGAAGGCTGCCTTGCACGGAGTGTCCGCGGATGCAGTGCTCCAGACAATGAGATTGGCTCTGGCCGGGAGCACGCCTGCCACAGTCCATTTGCCGGGCGAACGACAGCCGTTACTCATCAGATTGATTCTTCCGCGAGTAAAAAGATCGAGTGTAGCAGATTTGTCACAGATCTCGGTTAAGACCGATACCGGTCATATGGTTCAGCTTGGCGAGCTGGGCGAGTTTGTGCAAATTCGGGAAGACCAGACAATTTATCATAAGAATTTAGAAAGGCTGGTGTATGTCTTTGGAGAAATGGCAGGCCGCGCCCCTGCTGAGGCCATCCTGGACATGGAGTCAAAGCAGAAAAGAAATCGTATGCCTGCAGGCATCAGGGTCGAGTGGGCAGGTGAAGGTGAGTGGGAGATCACTTTGCGGGTCTTTCGAGACCTTGGGATTGCTTTTGGTGCGGCACTTATCGGGATTTACATTCTGCTAATCATCCAGACAGGCTCTTTCTGTATTCCGTTGGTCATCATGATGGCAATCCCCCTTACGATAATCGGTATAATGCCCGGGTTCTGGATTCTGAATTTCCTTACGAACCGTCCGATCGGGGGATTTGAAAATCCCGTATTTTTTACGGCCACCAGTATGATCGGCATGATTGCCCTGGGAGGGATCGTGGTAAGAAATGCCATTGTCCTCATCGAATTTATTCATGATGCCTTGGGCAAAGGGTTATCGTTAAGAGAGGCTATCCTGCAAAGCGGGGCCATACGTCTCAGGCCGATACTGCTCACTGCAGCAACCACTGCTTTAGGGGCTTGGCCGATCACACTCGATCCCATATTTTCCGGTCTGGCATGGGCCCTCATCTTCGGACTGTTTGCCTCAACCATGTTTACGTTAGTTATTGTGCCGGTAATCTACCACTTAATATACGAGAAGAAGTATCTTATGGTCTGAGCATGTGAGGATGGGCCTTACAGCCTTTGAACCCGGACAAGGGAGGCAGGAACGAGGTCTTGGGTCTTGTGCCTATGAACGAATGATTTAGCACAGAAAGGAGGTTAGAGATGACGGATCGATATGTATGTTCAGTATGTGGCTATGTGTACGATCCGGCAGAGGGGGACCCGGAAGGCGGTATCGAGCCGGGAACAAGGTTTGAAGACCTGCCGGATGATTGGACATGTCCTGTGTGCGGAGCAGAAAAGGACCAGTTTGAAAAGGAATAGCGCAGGGCGCAGAGCGCATTGAGCAGAGGGCATGGGGCAGAGCGCAGAGCGATCTTGATCTTGCGCTATGCCCTTTGCGCTATGCAGCAACCGTTCGCACTCTCTTGTCCCATGTCATTTCGACCGAAGGGAGAAATCTTGATAAGCCACTGTCGCATACAAGATGTCTTGCTACGCTCGAAATGACAAAATGGGGGGAGTGAATACTTACGCTATTCACTATGCGATAGATAAAGGAGGTTACTATGAGTGAGGAGGCAAGGATCTATACGACGCCGACGTGCCCCTATTGCAAGATGGCAAAGGAGTTGCTTTCCGAAAAAGGGGTTGCCTTCACAGCCTATGACGTTACCAAAGACAAGGAAGCGCTGGAAGAAATGCGAAAGATATCCGGTGGTGCACTCAGAGTCCCAGTGATAGCCGTGTGCAACGAGGTGATGGTCGGTTTTGACTGTAACCGTGTTGAAATGGCCCTGAGGTGCCTCAATCAGAGTTCAGAGGTTCAATAACCAAGCCTGGATGTGATCATCATAAGCGCTAAGTTATTTTTGCACCGGATGGACTGTGGAAGGTTTACTGAAAAAAATGAACATCGAACATCGAACGTCCAACATCGAATGTTGAATGGGAAAAGATGAAGAAACAGAAATAGCCGTTGAATGTTCGGTATTGG
>DAOURD010000103.1:0-5626 GCA_030625295.1 Desulfobacterales bacterium
ACCGCCACCTGGTGCCATAGATTATAACATTATTGTGGAAGAGGATGTTCAGGTCGGCGCCAGGTTTCACATGGCAGGAGCGGAGGATCCGAATATTCTGTTTTTTCACGGCAACGGGGAGATCGTTAGCGATTACGACAGGATCGGCCCCATGTACAACGAGCATGGCCTGAGCCTCCTTGCTGTGGACTATCGAGGCTATGGGAGGAGTGGAGGCGTACCCACGGTCACCTCCATGATACGTGATGCCCATGTCATATTCAAGGAAGTCCAGCACTGGCTCCAAGATGCAAAACGCGCGGGTCCCCTTGTGGTCATGGGCCGATCCCTTGGAAGCGCCTGTGCTATAGAGTTGGCGGCTTCCGACCAAGCAGACATATCAGGCGTTATCATTGAAAGTGGCTTTGCGCACACGGTCCCCCTTTTGAATTGCCTGGGGGTTGACACACAGGCACTTGGTATCACGGGGGGAGATGGCTTTAAGAATTTGCAAAAGATCGCACAGATTGCCAAACCAACTCTTACCATCCATGCCCGGTACGACCAGTTTGTTCCTGTGATGAGTGCCGAAATCTTAAACGTTCAATGTGCTGCGCGCAGCAAAGAATTTCACATGATACCCGGTGCCGATCACAACACCGTTATGCTACGCGCTGGCAAGGAGTACTTTAAAATCATTAAGCGGTTTACAGACAAGATTGAAGGTAAACGCCAGAAGCGTTCTTTCCGCCGAAAGCGGAGAAGGTGAGACGTTTCTCAACGGTCTTGCTACATATTTAACGCCGTCTACTGGCAACTCAGAGTACAGAATGGACATCCGCTTCCTGCCCATCGGGATGAATCTTTATTTTTCCTAACTGAACCGTCCTGACCATCTCCCCGTCCTTCCAGTCTTTCACCCACTCTGCATCCTCTACAAATATTGCTGAATTCACCCTTATTTGATGCAGGCCCGTTTTTGCCGGGATAAATGCTTTGAACGCAACACCGTCACCGCCTGAAAGGGTCTTACCAATAGACTCCCTGTCAACAAAGAACTCCACAAGTTCACCGCCTTTGCTGAAGAGTTTTCCCATTGTCTCAGCTCTGAGCATAACCTTTTTTCACGGCTGCACGATTTCGCTTGTCAAGTTCAGGCTAATCCATTATAATTATTTTTTACAAAAGAGGATCTTGGTTTGCAGGTCACTATCGATGTTCCATGCCCGCCGTTGCAGCGTTTCATCGAGCACTAATTTTCCTGCGTTCAGAAATCCCCAAGAAAGCTACGGCACGTAATCGGCCCAGTCGAGGCGATGCCCTAATTTAGGGCGCTGCCCGTCGCGAGTATCGGTACGCTGGCGTTAAGGCAGGTGTCGAGTGCCGGCCCTGGCACTCAACTAATCAACCCCTGGCCCAGACCTGGTTTGCAGGGATTACAGCTTGATTCAGGCATGTCGCGCCCCTGGCCCAGACCGGGATTATGGGCTTAGTAGATCGATTTAAGCAAGTCGCGCCAGGGCGGGCAGGGCGGGCACTCAACCAATTGCGGAGCGAAGCGGAGCTAAGTTCTATGACACAGAACAACATCCAGCAAGACAAGATTCGAAACGTCGCCATCATCGCCCATGTCGATCATGGAAAAACCACCCTTGTGGACCAACTGTTCAAGCAGAGCGGTATGTTTCGCGACAATGAGCAGGTTGATGAGCGACTAATGGATTCAATGGATCTGGAGCGGGAGCGGGGCATCACCATATCCTCGAAGAACGGGTCCTTTGCGTATGACGGGTATCGGATCAACATCATCGACACGCCCGGCCATGCCGATTTCGGCGGTCAGGTCGAGCGGGTTCTGAATATGGCCGATGCTGCGTTGCTCCTCGTTGATGCACAGGAAGGCCCAATGCCCCAGACGTACTTTGTGCTCAAGAAAGCCCTTGCCATCGAGCTGCCAATCATCGTGGTGATCAACAAGATCGACAAACCAAACGCCCGCCCGGACTGGGCACTGGATCACGTATTTGACCTCTTTGTGAAACTGGACGCCCCTGATGACATCCTCGATTTCCCGGTCATCTATGCCTCCGCAAAGGACGGTTACGCCGTAACCGATACAGGCGAACAGGGCTCGTCCATGGCGCCCCTTATGGAGACCATCGTCTCTCACGTGCCGCCTCCGTCTGGCGATCCAACAGGCCCACTTCAGTTGCGAGTAAGCTCCATCGACTATTCATCCTTTCTGGGTCGCCTCGGCATCGGAAAGATCACTTCAGGCGCTCTCAATGTCGGCCAGGCTGTTGTTGTAGCCGACCAGACAGGGGCGCTTGTCCCTGCCGCCATTTCCCAGGTGTATCGATTCGAGGGCAACCGCAAAGTAGCCGCAGCCCATGCCGGCGTGGGCGAGATCGTTGTCGTTGCCGGGATGGACTCCGTCGCAATCGGCGACACCTATACGGTCCCGGATAACCCATGCCCGTGCCCGCCGGTTCCCATTGATCCGCCAACGATTTCGGTGAACATCCTTCCCAATGATTCGCCCTTTGCGGGCAAGGAAGGAACCTTCGTGACATCTCGCCATCTTGCCGAGCGTTTGCATCGTGAAACCCTGGCGGATGTCGCGTTGGTCGTAGAAGAGTTGGCCGAAGACGTGGGTTTCAAGGTCTCGGGCCGCGGGGAACTGCATATAGCCATCTTGATTGAAAAAATGCGAAGAGAGGGTTACGAATTTCAGGTCTCTCGCCCCCAGGTTGTGATGAAACAGCAAGGTAACGACACCCTGGAGCCCTATGAGGAGCTGACCATTGACGTCGATGAGGAATACATGGGCGCGGCAATGGAAGCGCTCGGTCTGCGCAAGGGCAGGCTCATTGATATGCAACAAGGAAACGGCAAGGCGCACCTCAAGTACAAAATACCTACCCGGGGCCTTATCGGCTACCGGTCTGAGTTCATGTCCAGCACCAAGGGCATGGGCGTTATGAACTATGTTTTCCTGGGATACGGCCACCACGCCGGCGAAATCCGCCATCGAAGAAATGGCGTCCTGATTTCCAAGTCCATCTGCATGACCGTGGCCTATGCCCTGTTCAACCTGCAGGCCAGAGGCAAGCTCTTTCACGGGCCTGGCGTTGAGGTCTATGAAGGACAGATCATCGGTGAGCACAGCAGAGACACCGACCTGGTGGTGAACCCCGCCAAAGGAAAAAAGCTGACCAACATGCGGGCAGCAGGCTCCGATGAAAACGTTATTCTCACGCCACCGTCGATCATGAGTCTGGAGGAATGCATTTCCTACATCAACGACGATGAGCTGGTCGAGATCACCCCCCAAAACATACGGCTCAGAAAATGCCAACGGGGGCAAACCTGCACGCCCGCAGCCCTACAAAATGCTGCATGAACCGGGATGCCTAATCCGGTGTGCACATTAACTTTAGCTCACTTTTTGTTGAACAAGGCAATATTTATGAAAATCGGATTGATTGGTTTGCCGAATTCCGAAAAAACAACGATTTTTAATGCATTGACCAAAGCCGAGGCCCCGGTTACAGCCTATGCCAATTGCAAGGCGAAGCCGAATCTGGCGGTTGTCGATAAGGAAACTATCATGTCTTTTGAAAATTTGCAGTTAGCTTCGCCTATCCTGAAGGCCATTGGCGAATGTGGCTACACCGCTCCGACGTCAATCCAGGCCAAGTCTATCCCGAAGGTCCTGGCCGGGCAGGATCTGATAGCCTCTGCCCAAACCGGCACCGGCAAGACCGCAGCCTTCGTACTGCCCAGTCTCCAACACCTGAGCGCTCCTCGTCCGGGCCGAAAACGCGGTCCGCGAGCGCTCGTGTTGACGCCTACCCGCGAGTTAGCTGAGCAGATCACGCAGTCAGCTCGCGTCTATGGCAAATACCTGCGTGTCAAAAGCACTACCATTGTCGGTGGCATGCCGTACCCCGAGCAGCTCAGGGAATTGTCGAAGTCACCCGATCTGGTCATCGCAACACCGGGGCGCCTACTTGATCACCTGGAGCACGGACGCATCAATCTCTCAGGTCTGGAACTATTGGTGCTGGATGAGGCCGACCGTATGCTCGATATGGGATTTATCGAGGATGTGGAGAAAATTGTGCACAGTGCGCCGTCTGGACGCCAGACGCTCTTGTTTGCGGCGACAATGAACAACACCATAGTCAAACTGGCGCGGCGTATCCTGAAGCATCCGGAGCGCGTTGAAATTGCAGGCACAAAAACTACCCTGGAACGTATCGAACAGCGCCTGCACGTGGCCGATAACCTTAAGCATAAGCACCGCATGCTGCAACACCTCATCGCTGACTCCGGCGTGACTAAGGCGATTATCTTCTCAGCTACGAAAAAGGACGCTGATAACCTGGCCCACGAACTTTACGCCCATGGCCATGCCGCAGCAGCACTGCACGGCGATATGAAGCAGAGCGCTAGAAATCGCACTATGAGCAACATGCGGCGGGGGAAGATCAGGCTGTTGGTTGCAACGGATGTTGCCGCACGCGGTATTGACGTCGCCGGCATCAGCCACATCATTAATTTTGATCTGCCTAAGTGTGCTGAAGATTACGTCCACCGCATAGGCCGCACCGGTAGGGCCGGCGCCTCAGGTATCGCCATCTCTTTTGCGTCGTCTAAAGAACTCAATGAGCTTTCCCGGATTGAACGCTATATAGGCGAGACTCTGCCCGAGCACGTAGTCCCTGGGCTTGAACCCACGCGTTCGCTGCGGCCCATGACGGCGAAAAAGAAAGGGGGATGGCAGCAGCATACTGTAACTGCACGGTATTCCAGAGGCAAGAACTGGGGATCGACAAACAAGGAAAAGAACGTAATCGTAGAATACCGCAACAGTAAGGCAAGCCGGCAGGCGAGGAAGACCAGCTGAGCTGCTGCCTGTTTTGCCTTGTAGAGTTCGGGCACCGACTTCTGAAACCAGGGAGGCTTCTGCAAAGCATTATGCGCTCCGAACTCCCTCAGGGCTTTGACCCACAGGCCGGTCAGGTTTTGGCCCTCCGGAATCCTCGGGGCGGCCAGTTCCCGGCCAAGGTGAAGCATGCGGACGAGGAAAAGATCACTGTGGATCTAAATCACCCCCTGGCAGGTAAGGCGCTGACCTTTGAAGTAGAAGTCCTTGAGATCAATGATGCGCCCAGTCCGTCCTCCTGTACGCCATCGGCCTGTGGCAGCTGCGGTTCTACCTGTTCGTGATCGCGTAAAGGAGCAAGACCTGAAACACAAAGCCGGCTGATGAAAGCCGGCTTTACTTTTTCTGTTATGTGGGGACGTCCCCACTCTCGCTTGCTCTCCCTGTGAATTTGAACGCCAACTTATAGTAGTTCTCATGTTTGGTCATTTCGAATTCGAGCAAATGTCAATATTTCAGCGCGTCCCCTATTTCCCCCTGGGAAAGTTACGTTTTAAAGAGCGTCCCCCATCGTTCCCCTCAAAGACAGAAGGGCGAAGCCCGACGTAATGGCTTCTCACCCATTCCGTAGCTTCCTCTTAAAGACACATACAGCACCCGACAGATAACCTTTTGTTTGACACCCTTGTCACTTTTTTCAAGTAAAACAAGTTCTTGAATTCTCCCCTCTACAACGGGCGCAATGACTCTTCCTCC
>DAOURD010000304.1:0-3335 GCA_030625295.1 Desulfobacterales bacterium
TTCAATCTGCTGACGGGCCTTTTGTCTTTCTGTGATATCCTTTATTACGTGAATAACCTCTCGAACCCCCTTCTTGTCGCCAATAATAGGATAATAATATATCCGCAGATGCCGATTCAGGTGAGGCTCCCATAGTTCACCTCTGTGAGAATGACAGTTTTTGACCACCAGAGGCCGGGGACAGAACTCCGGCACACGGTCCATGCCGTGGAGGAGTTTATAACATCTCTGGCCGATAATATCGGTTAGATCTTTTCCCACCAGTTTGGCCAGACCTTTATTCGCTCTTTGAATGGTATAGGTACTGTCCACCAGGAAAATAGCATCTTCAATAGCATCAAATGTCGTTTCCCATTCCTCCTTTGCCTCCTGGATAGCTCTCATCAGCTTTTTTGTCTCGGTTACGTCTCGTATGATCCCCTCGTAACCGAGCACGTTCCCCTTTTTGTCTCTTCTCACATTTGACGTGACTAAGACGTCGATTCTGGTCCCGTCTTTCTTTTTGAACTCGATCGGGTAATCTTTGACAAAGCCGTGCTGTTCTATCCTTTCTTGAAACCGCTTCCTGTCAGCGTGGTCATAATCTGCCGATTCCAGGTTTAGGATCTCTTGCCTGCTGGCATATCCCAAGAGGTCAACCCCGGCCTGGTTGATGTCAGCAAATCTTCCTTCGCGTGTGGTGATGTAGATCATATCTTTGAATTCGTCGAATAGCCTTCGATACTTTTTCTCTGATTCCTTGAGCTCCTGGCTTTTCTTTTCAAGGTCCTTTTCAAGGTCCAGTTTGCTCAGGCAGTTTGAGACCGTGTTTAATATCGCTTTGGTTTCAAATGGTTTTTCAATAAAATCATAGGCATGGAGCCGAAAAGTGGTGATAGCCTTCTCTTTATCAGCATAGCCGGTAATCATGATCACTTCCGTATCCTTGCCCATCTTTTTTATCCTGTCCAACACCTCGATTCCATCCATATCGGGCATGACAATATCCAAAATCACCAGGTCAAAGTCATGGGCCGCCACCATTTCCAAGCATTCTGAGCTGCTCGGGACAGTTGTTACATCATAGTCTTGGTCTTCAAGCAGGCCACCCAGGGACTTCCTTATCCTTTCCTCGTCATCACATATTAAGATTTTGTGTGGGGATGGCACCTTTTTCCTCCTTCTCAGTTTTACTGATGGGCAGATAGACCCTGAAAGTGGAGCCTTTGCCCTGGTCGCCTTCAAAATCTATGCGCCCACCGTGTCTTTCCACAATACCATAACTGACGCTCAAGCCCAAACCCACGCCGATAGGTCCCCTGGTAGTAAAAAAGGGGTCAAATATCCGGCCCTGGTCCTCTTCCGGAATCCCGATGCCGTTATCCCGGATGCTGATTACAGCATGGGGACCTTTCTTTTTTATGGAAATATTGATTATGCCTGATCCTCCCTTTCTCTCAATCGCTTCGCACCCATTGTTGATTATGTTGAGTAAGACCTGCTCGATCTGCCTCTTATCGGCAAATATTTCGTCAATTTCAACCTCCTCCAGTACTATCTGGACATTTGCCCACTTGCGGTCGGATTGGTGAAGGGTAGTAATCATTTCTATGGAATCTTTTATGCTAAACCAGGAAAACTCCGGCTTGGTTTCCCTCGCATAGTCGAGCAGGGCCATGGTAATTTTGTTTGCTGTGCGACTTGCCTCTTCAATGGTCCGTGCGCGGTCCATTATGTATTGGGATGAAAGCTCTTTTCCAGCCTCTATCTGTGCAATGGTCCTCTGGATATCTGTAAGGATAGGAGTGAGCTGGTTCTTGATCTCATGGGCCACCCCTGCGGCCAAGCGACCGACTCCGGCGTGCTTTTCTGCCATGATCAACTCCTGTTGGGTCTCCTGTAGCTGTCGGGTACGTTCCTCAACCATCTGTTCCAGATGTCCACGGTGTTGCCGCAAGGTTTCCTCGGCCCGTCTCATCTCATCTACCAGGCGCGCGTTTTCCAGAGAAATGCCCGCCTGGGCGGTCAGCAGTTCAGTCATCCTTGCCTTCTCCGAAATGAAAACCGAATCGGACAAACGGTTTTCAAGATACAGAATTCCCATCAACTGGGCCTGCTTGATCAATGGGAGACAAAGGACGGAGCGAAGCCCCATGGCCTGAACCTCGGGATTGTCCTTAAAAATCCCCTCTTGCGAAGCATTGTCCAGGACCAGTGCCTCCTTGGTGCGATGCACATAACGGATGATAGCCTTGGAAACATCAGCGGCATCTTCAAGGTCATACTCAACAGTCCGGACCACATCTTTTTCGGTAACGTGACTTTCAGCGCGAACAATCAGGCTGCTATTGTCTTCAATCAAAAGATACCCGTGCTGGGCCCCCGAGGCCTCCAGAACCACGTTCATAATCTTTTTCAACAGGCCATCGAGATTGATTTCTGCTGAAATGGCGACCGAGGATTTCATCAGGTAGTCGGCATCCAGACAGGGAAGGGTGTAGGCATGAGGTTCTGCTTCAACCGGCATGTAAGCAACGGCTTCTCCCTCAAAGTACTCAGGGTGTTTTTCCATGAGAACAAGCCCTTTTCGTCCTGCATGGCATCTTTCATATAAACGGGCCGCCTCGGCAAAGTAGACCCGGGCCGTACCATGGCCTGCCTCCTTGAGAAGTTCACCAAGGTACTCATTGATATGAGCTTCCAGAAGCAAATATCGCTGTTCATCGGCAACATTAATGGCATCACAGTATAGACTTCTTGCCTTTGTGAAATCCCCGGTAAATCTTTCCAGTTCTGCATAGATAAGTGCAAGATAAGGTCTAAGCATCGGCCCGTATTGAGCCCAGGTCTCAATTTTCTTGATAAGCGGTTGAATAAAAGATAGTAATTCATCTTTGCTTTTGTAAATGATTCCGCTCGCATACAGCCTGAGGGCATTCAGCACCTGAAAGGCATGCCACTGTCGCTTTAGTAAATGATCGGTAAGCCCTCTCAAATACCGCCTGACTTCATGTAGATACTCTTCAGCCTTTTCATGCTCTCCGAAATAATAGTGGGTCAAAGCCATGTGTACATAATAGCTTCCTGCAGCAGAAATATGATTTTCCCTCTCCCATTTTTTGATCTTCTCCTCCATGGGGACGGGCGTGTAACCCTTTTTCATCGGTGAAACCCATCCGGCCTGCATGGCCTCGGCCAGGGCAACGGAAAATGATAGATGATACTTTTGAGAAAACTGAAGACATTCTTTGGCATACTCCTCAACATCCAATAGGTTGGCCCCTTGCACCTGAAGGCCCCACATCAAGGGACCGTAACAAAGCCCTGCATTATACAAATCACCGCAGTTCTTCCCG
>DAOURD010000387.1:0-2561 GCA_030625295.1 Desulfobacterales bacterium
CAGGGCAAGGTGATTGGCGTACAACGCGGTCCGGAGCAATTAAGTTAAGCAGGGAATGGATAGACTCTTGAGAAGATACTGTAGGGGAAAGCAATGGTGGCAGAATAGGCATAGCAGGGGATTGAAGTGGCTTGACATCCATGCCTGCCTGTAATAGCCTCTTTTCGATCGCCTCAGGCTTTCGAATATTTCTAATTCCTCAAAGGAGTGCAAGAATATGGCAAAAGTATGTGAAATATGCGGAAAGAAACCTATGAGCGGCAATAATGTGAGCCATGCCCACAATCTCACAAAGCGACGCTTTTATCCTAATTTGCAGCAGGTTCGTGCTGTTCGGAATGGCCGTGTCAAGCGGATCAGGGTATGCACGCGGTGCCTGCGCTCCGGTCTGGTGGAAAAACCGCACTAGGCGGCAAGGCGACTCGCTGTTATAACGTGCCTGATTTTTTTCACGGATTTGATCACGTTTTCCAGGTGGTCGGCGCCTGACACGGAGATCGTAAAATAACAATCCGCCCGCTTGTCTGCCCGGGTGCTGACGCTGGCATCCAGAATATTGGCCTCACCCTGGCTTATGGCCGCAGTAATATTGGCTAAAAGGCCCATCCTGTCGTGACACAGTACATGAATTCTCACCGGATAGGACTCTTCAGTCTCTGGCGCCCATTCCAATTCGATCCGCCGCTCGGAATCCATACTTAGAGCATGGAGGCAACTGGTGCGGTGAACCGTGATTCCCTGACCTCGGGTGATATATCCAACCACAGGATCACCCGGCAAGGGATTGCAGCAATTGCCAAAGCGAACCAGTATGTCGTCCAGACCTCTCACCAGTATGCCTGACTTTGCTTTTCTTCCACGAATACGCTGCTTTAGCCTGGTGACGACGGTCTCTTTTTTGTCTTCGATTTCAGTTCTTGGGAGCAAATACCGGGCTACCTGCTGAGGGGTCACCTTACCGTATCCCACGCCTGCAATCAGGTCATCGGCAGTCTTGTAGCCAAGCTCATGGACTGCTTTTTTGATTTCACCTGATGCCAGACACCTATTCAGACTTACATGGTACTTGCGCAGGACCTTGTCGCACATCTCACGTCCCAGTGCCAGGCTCAGTTTCCGTTCCTCCGTTTTGATGAACTGGCGCAGCCGGGATCGGGCCTTGGCTGTCTTGACAAAATTCAGCCAGTCTTTGCTGGGCCGGTGATTGGGCGATGTGATAATTTCGACCCTTTGGCCGGTCTTCAGCTCATACTTTAAGGGAACCATTCGGCCATCCACCTTGGCCCCTGTACACTGGTATCCCACCTCAGTATGGATGGCATATGCGAAATCCACAGGAGTGGCCCCTTTGGGGAGGGCCAACACGTCGCCCCGTGGTGAGAATACATACACCTCATCAGGAAAAAGCTCGATCCGCACGCTTTCCATGAATTCGTCAGGGTCCTTGATGTCTTTCTGCTCCTCCACCAGTTTCCTGAGCCAGGCAAAGGCAGCCCCCGTCTTTTGATCAAAGCCGTTTTTCTCCTTGTATTGCCAGTGGGCTGCAATGCCGTCTCTGGCTACATGATCCATCTCCTTGGTGCGGATCTGAATCTCCACCCGCTCCCCAAAAGGCCCGATCACCGTGCTGTGGAGGGACTGGTACATATTGGGCTTTGGGATACCAATGAAGTCCTTGAAACGTTTGGGTATGGGCTTCCATATTGAATGGATGATCCCGATAGCCTGGTAGCACTGTGGGATCGTTTCCAGGATAATACGAAAGGCGAGGATGTCGTACACCTCCTCAAAATCCACGTTTTGGTTGATCATCTTCTGATAGATGCCGTAGAAATTTTTATGGCGGCCCTGGACCTTACAGGGAAGGTTGGCTTCCGCCATCTTCGCCTCAATAATCTCTCTTATGGTATTGATATACTCTTGTTGCTCGTCTTTTTTCTTTGCCACGTGGTTGGCGATCTCACGGTATTGCTCCGGAAAAAGATACATGAACGCGATATCTTCCAGCTCCGTCTTGATCCAATGTATGCCAAGGCGACTTGCAAGGGGGGCGTAAATGTCAAGGGTTTCCTGGGCTATATTGATTTGCTTCTTTTCGGTTTGGAACTGAAGGGTACGCATGTTGTGGAGCCGATCGCACAGCTTGATCAGGATAACGCGTATGTCATCGGCCATGGCAAGAATCATCTTTCGGATGCTTTCGGCCTGACGGGCCTCGGAACTCCGAAATGCCAGGCCACTCAACTTTGTCACGCCCTTCACAATGTGGGTCACCGGTTCACCAAACAACCGGGTTAAGTCTTCCGTGGTTGCTTTAGTGTCTTCCAGGGTATCGTGCAGAAGGCCGGCTGCGACACTGACGGGGTCCAACTGCAACTCGGTCAACAACCCGGCGACCTCCAGCGGGTGAGAGAGGTAAGGCTCTCCGGAAAGCCGCACCTGGCCTTCGTGGATGCGCGCGGAATAAACATACGCCCTTTCCACGAGCTCCAGGTCTGCCTCGGAGTTGTAGGCACTGATACGGTCTAAGATGTCAGTGATTCGAATCATGTCTGGTGCAC
>DAOURD010000060.1:0-6328 GCA_030625295.1 Desulfobacterales bacterium
GAAACCTCTCTGGAAGAAATATCGTCATCTGACGCAAAAACATTACCTCAAAGTCAATATCCATTCGGATTGTTTTTGTGCCAGGTCCAGGCGGTTTGCACGATAGTCTCAAGGTCAGGAAATTGCCCGGCGTGTAACAGGCAAAGAAATTCCAGCAAGGGTGGTAGAAAAGCGCCCCGGCGACCCTGCGGTCCTTATTAGCTCGAGTCAAAAGGCCATGAAGGATCTGGGCTGGAGTCCGCAATTTCCTGACCTTGAGACTATCGTGCAAACCGCCTGGACCTGGCACAAAAACAATCCGAATGGATATTGACTTTGAGGTAATGTTTTTGCGTCAGATGACGATATTTCTTCCAGAGAGGTTTCTTGGCATCAACGATCAGATACTTGATACTTGATACTGGATGCTGGATAAACAATATCTTTATCAATACATCATCCAGTATCCAGCATCAAGTATCCGTCTCTACTGAAAGACTATACCAATCAGCTAACGGAGTCCTGCAAGATGGATAACACCTCAAAAAACAATAATATCACCTGGTTCGACGGCTATGTCTCTCGCAAGGATCGAGAAAGGCTCCATGGCCACAAGGGAGGGCTTATCTGGTTCACAGGCCTTTCGGCTTCCGGCAAATCAACAATTGCCCACCTGGTTGAAAAAGAGCTGCACCGCCGAGGCTGTTCCACCTATGTGTTCGACGGGGACAATGTTCGTCACGGCCTTTGTTCAGATCTGACATTTCGTCGTGAAGACAGAATAGAAAACGTCCGCCGAATCGGCGAGATGGTTAAACTCTTTGTGGATGCTGGCATGATTGTCCTCACCGCTTTCATCTCCCCCTATCGCCAGGATCGCCAAAAGGTCCGGTCCTTGCTAGAGGACGGACAGTTTTTGGAAGTCTACGTGGAGTGCCCCTCGGAGGTCTGTGCCACACGAGACCAGAAGGGCATCTACGCCAGGGCCAAAGCCGGGGTGATCAAGGAATTTACGGGGATTTCTGCCCCCTACGAAGCGCCCGAAAACCCGGACATAGTCATCCACTCCTACAAGGAGGATGCGTCGCAAGCCGCAAGACGAGTGATTGAACTGATAGAAGAACACAAACTTATTTAGTGATTGACCGAAAACCTCCGAAATTATAGTTTTCCTGTCATTGCGAGGGAGGTACGACCGAAGCAATCTCCTGAAAACAAAGAGATTGCTTCGTCGTTCGTTCCTCACTCCTCGCAATGACAGCTCGCAATTAAGGGTTTTCGTTCAGACACTAATTATCTGAAAACGGGCGTATCCATGAGTTAGGGGAATCCTTTTAGTTCCATCATCTTGCTAACAAGTGGCATTTCTTTTCTCAATGTATAACCTTTATTACCCAATACTCTGAGTCCGGCTTTTCGTGCATTTGAAGCTAACCCATTGAAACTACAAGAGAAAAGGCTAAAATCGTTGATTTGGCATGATCTTAGCTATTGCAGAAGAACAGTCTCCAGCTCAATAGTACAGGAATTTCGTTTTTTTGAGTCCGCCAGGGGCGGACGTCACATAAAATCGCGAAGCGATTTTATAAGGAGCGTCATATGGGTAGGATATTACCCATGTGGCAAGGGATGCATGCTAAGAATAATCTTGTTCACCCTCTTTTTACTCTCGTTACCAAATAACCTGGCCTGTGGTTACACCGATGTTTACATCGAAAAATGGCCTTGTGTCATCATGAGCGCGGGAACTTGCGAGTACGTCATGGACGAACCAGGAGGACAAATAAGAAGGGTAGAAAAGGGGCGAAGCCGTCCATATCATACCTTTTCCTGATCCAGGACCCGCCTGATGATCCTGGCCATTTCGCTCTTGACAATGGGCTTCATGACGTACTCCCGAAAGCCCATAGCCCTGGCCTTTTCTTCCGGTATCACTTCGCTGAATCCGGTGCAGAGGATAATCGGAATATCGGGCCTGATGCCCATGAGCTTCTGAGCCAGCTCTGCGCCGGTCATATTCGGCATGGTCTGGTCAGTGATAACGAGATCAAACTTTTCGGGTTGCATACGAAACGCCTCCAGGGCTTCCACGCTGCTGGTCCGCGCCGTGACATGGTAGCCGAGGCGCTCTAACATCTGTTGCACCATGTGGGCGATCTGCTCTTCGTCGTCCGTAAGCAGAATACGTTCTTTACCATTTGGGGTCGGTTCGGTAGATACGGTTACCGGTGCGATGGCACTGCTGTCGATCCGGGGCAGGTAGACATGGAATGTGGCCCCCTCTCCCGGCTCACTGTAAACAGTGATATATCCGCCATGACTTCTGGTAATGCCGTGTACCACGGCAAGACCCATCCCGGCGCCCTCACCTGGACCCTTGGTGGTGAAATATGGCTCAAAGATCCTCTCCATCTCGGCGTGCTCTATGCCATGGCCCGTATCGCTCACGGTGAGTCTCAGGTACGGTCCCGGTTTCAGATCCACATTGGAGCCTAAGTCGCCGGAATCAATGTCCACCTCCGCCAGAGTCACCCCCAGCACTCCGCCCTTCTCGCGCATGGCATGATAGGCGTTCGTACAGAGGTTCATCATCACCTGGTGGATCCGGATAGGGTCGGCCAGGATAGCACCGCACCCCTTGTCTATGTTCTGACTGATCTCAATGGTCGATGGTATCGATGCCCTCAACAGCTTGAGCGCTTCCTTTATGATGGGTTGAATCTTCAGCGGTTTGCGCTCCTGTTCGCTCTGACGGCTGAAGGTGAGGATTTGCCGAACCAGGCCCTTGGCCCGGTTCGCCGCCTTGAGTACCTCCTCCAGATTCCTTCGGGTCACGCTCTCTTCAGAAAGATCGCCCATGGCCATCTCAGTGTACCCGACGATGGGAAAGAGGATGTTGTTGAAGTCGTGGGCAATGCCACCGGCCAGAGTTCCGATAGCCTGCATCTTCTGTGCTTGTTGCAGTTGGGCTTGGAGTTCCTTTTTTTCTTCCTCTGCCCACTTTCGTTCTAACGCATTGACAAACATTTCTTCCACTATCTTGATGAGCGCTACTGTATCATCAGACCATGATCTTTCCTCCCTCACAGAATCAAAGCCTAACAGTCCGATGACAGCCTTGCCAGAAACCATCGGCACGACGATAAGACATTGAATTCCCAGCAATTGCAGTAATCCGTCATCAGCTTTTACTTCGAGTGGAAGTTGAGCAATAGAAGGAATATGAAAACTTTCGGACTTCCCTATTCTCTCTGCAAGCAATGGAAAGTCCTTAAGCTCCAATCCCCTGAATTTTGCCATCTGTGGATCGATTCCTTTGGCACACCATTCGTGGCCGTTATCAATGCTAGTTCCGTTTTCAGATAGGAGTATGGCATAGCCGTGATCCGCACAGATAAATTCTCCGATTGCTTGCAGGGCATGATCTATCCCCGCGTCGATCTCATCCGGAGCCAGGTTAATGAAACTAGTTGACATGGTGGCGATAAGGTTTTCAAATTCAACTCGATATGTGAGCTCTTCTGTTCTTTCTTCAACCATTTTTTCTAGGTTGACATTGATCTCGTTTATCGTCCTGTATAATTTGAAGCTTTCCAAAGCATTAGCGCTGTTCAGCATGACAATTGACAGCAAGGACAGAGAGATGTGAGGAATGTCCTTTTCTCCTTGTGCCAGCATCCCGACAAACATGCCTGTCGTTCTGGAGCTTGTGGTCATAACGTGGAGAACCAACCGCTTTTGGTAATCCTTAGATGAGACAATAACAGGCCTCTTTTCCCTTAAAGCCCAGGCAAACATTCCATTATTGATCAGGAAATCCACTTCGTCCTGTAAAAATTGACGGTACCTTTCAGGCTTGCAATCAGCGAGGAAGAACTCAGAATTGGTTTCATTCACGAGAAAGAAGGTTGATGCCTGGAACGGTATCAATTTGTCAACACACGCCCTGGTCTCTCGCAAAATGGCTGATGTGTCATGGACATGACGGACACCTGTTTGGAAGTCTCCCAAAGAGGCGGCCATTTCCAATACGTCCCAGGTTACACGATTGACCTCTACAGGGCATGTTATGTGCTCTTCCATATTTCGAATATGCCTTCTTACGTGTTTGTCACTCATCTGGAAAAAAAATGTGGACTGTCTGCGCAATGTGTGGCTCCGCCTCTCTGACTGTAGCAGCCAAAATCCCCGTAGACATGCCTATCTCATCCCATGCCTTAGTATTCAGTGGAGGGACAAACTGCTCTCCACTTGTGCCTATCCCCAGAGCATTTGTGATGATATCTGATAAATGGACCACAGCGGGCTCCAAGGGGATTTGACGTTCTGAACAGGGATGATGATATCTGATGGCATCTTGCAATATCGCGGGAAGCTTCCATTCTTTGACCAGCATGCTGCCTATGAGAGCATGATCAAATTCTGTGACGTCCTCTTCTGTTTTATGCAACAGACTATTTGTTCGATTGGCTCTGAGTAGCGCCTCCTTGGCCTGGAGGGGGAGATACTTAAATATAATCAGCCGTCCAATATCGTGGAGTAATCCCGCCAGGAAGAAGCGTTCGGTCATGGTATTGTTCCTGTAACTCGAGATAATCCGCGCAATGATTCCGCAAGCGACGCTGTGTTTCCAAAATGATCTCATGTCTATGAGATCAGATGGGATGTCTTTGAATACGCTAATTGCACTCGTCCCTAATGCCAGGATGCTGAGCTGCTTGGTTCCGATAATTGCAACGGCCCTGGATATAGTGTCGATCCTGGATGGAAAGCCGTAAAAGGCACTATTGACGATTTTCAGCAGCCGCGCAGATAGGCTTGAGTCTTTGTTGATAATATTGGCAACGTGAGTGGCTGAACTCCTTGGATCACTTATGGCCTCATTAATCTGGTTAAATATGATTGGTAACGAAGGAAGTTTGATCTTGTTCCTGATTAGTTCACCGGGATCAATCTTAGTTCCGGGATTTTCTGTCACAAGGTTGTGGTCTGAGTGTGCCAAGTGGTTGCACAGTTCTTCTGCGCGGGCAGGGTCCGCCCCATCGGTGATTTCCTTGGCCTTTCGTAGGACGCAGATATGAAATAACTGGCGAATGGCTTGGTGCTCAAGGTCGGCATGAATAAAACGCTTCCTCGTCAGCCTATCTGCTACCTCAAGGATTGCCGGGTCCATGTGGGCCGTTTTTCTTGCTTCTACATCTTTTTCGGATATTCCTTCTATGTCCGCCTCAACGACTCCCCACATTTTGATAATTTTCAGGTGTTTTAACGTCAGTTTTACCCCTTTGCCCAGGAGAAAACGGCCATTCCGGTCCCTTAGGGCACTCGCCAGGACCATGTCCGGCTCTAATTCAAACATATCTATTTTGGCCATAATGATAAGGATGGGGTTGTGATATTATCTTATATCGGCAAGATCAGGAATATTCTTGAGGCTGGCACTTTTACTAAAATCTCCTTCTCTTTAAAATGTCAGACGATTTTGTCTTCACAACCACTGTTATCAATAACATTGCTCCCGCACAATGGGTAATTTGCCCAATAAAATCGTGAAGCAATTTCATAATCTGAATTTACTCACAGTTTCCTGAAGATTCACATTTGCAAGCTTAATCTTCTCTAAGGCTTCTTCGGGAGGTTCGGTAGATGCCCCTTCGGCAAGCTCTCCGATCTGCCCGGAAATATCGCTTATTGTTTTGATCTTATCCCTCACCCCCCCGATCATAAGGTTAATAGAATCTGCCAGGTCTTTGACTTCATCCCTTTTTCGGAGTTTTATCTCTTTGCACAGATTACCTTTTCCGATGTCAACAAGCTTCCTTTCTATCCTGTACAGAGGCCCGGCAATGGCATGGGGAAACAAAAGGGATGCAACAACACCCAGGATCAGACTCGCAAAAAAGCCGCAACCAAGCACAGGGATTAGAAAATCCAGAAAATTCTTGGCCTTTACATGAAACAATCGGTAGGATTTCCCAACATTTATATCACTGTAAAAATAAAAAATTATTCCCGTAACAAGCAACGACACAAGAATAATGCTCCACATCTTGACCAACATACGCAACTGGAGCCTTCTTTTTATGGAAAAGTTAAAAAGCCGGCTCCGCTTATAAGTCCTCTCAGAACTTGACATGTTGCCTCCCTTACGAATGCGGAATGCGGATTGCGGATTGCGGAATGACTACTATCGGCAATGCCTCAAACCAGTTTTATTATCCTCAAGGCAAATTCTTTTGTCCGTTGTCTTAAATCCTTCTTTCCCGCCATTATTCCCCTCGTCCTCCTTATTCCGCACTCCGCATTGCGCCTAACGGCTTGAGAACATTACCGCACTCCGCATTCGATT
>DAOURD010000111.1:0-5453 GCA_030625295.1 Desulfobacterales bacterium
AATCCTTTTCGCTCAAATATGCCCTGGAGAAACGCGCAAAGAGGCTCCGTTATCTCCTTAAACTGAGTAAAAACCAGGGCTTTTTCTCGTTTTTCATATATTGTCTCGCAAATCTCACGGAGCCTGCCAAACTTTCCGCTGTCGCTTTCTTCATATCCGCCGGTTCCAAGATATTGGTCCGGGTGATTACAGATCTGCTTGAATTTCATCAAGGAAGCCAGGATCATCCCCTTTCTTTGGATCCCCTCTGTTTCGGCAATGGTTTGTTTTAGGTTGTTGATCAATTTTTGATACAAAACGATTTGCTTTTTGCTAAGAGGGGCGTATGTTTTCATCTCTACCTTGTCCGGCAGATCGGAAATAACCGATTTATCGGTTTTCAAACGCCTCAGGATATAGGGACTGATAAGCTTCCGCAATCTCGAATAGCCTGATCGATCTTTCTTTAGTTTTTTTGAAAACGCCCCGAATTCACTGGCGTCTCCCAGGAGTCCCGGATTCAAAAAGTCGAACAAAGACCATAGATCTGACAGGCGATTTTCGATCGGGGTCCCCGTCATTATGATTCTATTCTGGGCGGTAAACTTTTTTATTGCCCTTGTTTGTTTGGTCCCCGGATTCTTTATGGCCTGTGCTTCGTCAAGGATAACATAGGCCCACGAATATGATTGAAGCCATTTGTATTTTTGAGCCAAAGCATATGTGGTTATTACAAGATCGTACGAATCCAGGGATTTCTTGTCTCTGGCCTCCATTTTTTTAGTCGGATGCGCTTCCGGGTGCGCGACAAAGAATTTGATCCTGGGAGAAAAACGCCCGATTTCATTTGCCCAGTTGGAAATAAGGGATGCCGGTATTACCAGAAGGCTGGCCCTGCCTGGTTTCCTCGATTTTATGACATCCAAGAAAGCCAGCACCTGGACCGTTTTACCCAGGCCCATATCATCAGCCAAACACGCCCCAAACTGTAGTGAGTGGAGAAAGTGAAGCCAGTTTAATCCCTTTTGTTGATATTCTCTGAGTTCCGCCTTAAACGTCCTGTCAGGCTTTATTGACGTGATCAAATCCGGGTTGACCAGCTTTTGAATTACCGATTCCAACCATTCTCCATTTGACACGCTGGTGTCCGCCCCTTCAGCGCCAGCGTCCAATATCCCTTTCGGGTTAAGCTGTAGACGCAACGCATCTCTCAAACTAAGGCCGTCTCCATCCATCATTTTTCTTGCCTTTTCATAAGCATCAAGTGTTTGCCTTAGTTTTTCGGGATCCACAGCCACCCATTTGTTCTTTATATATGCAAGGCCTTCTGATTGTCGCAACAATTGTCTTGCTTCTTCTTCTGAAATCTGCACATCCCCAAGAAACAACCGCGCATTAAACTGCAATATCGCATCCATGCCGATAAAAGACGGCCGGGAATCACCAACACTGATATTAAGCCTCAGGCTTGAGGTATTGCCTTTCCACCAGTTGGGAATTCTGCACAAAATCCCGGACTCTTCATAAATCGGTATTTCCTTCAAAAACCAAAAGGCATCCCCAGCGGACCAGGCAAGAGGGTGAAACAGCTCTCCGGTTTCAAGAAGCTGCGCAATCAAAGGGCTCTGTTTTGCGGCCAGATGGACAGTAGCAAGGAGCTCCAGTAGTTTGTTACTATCTTTTCCATATTCTTCCAGGGCGTACTTGAGAGGAAGATGTTTGGACTTTCCCTGTTTGCTGAGCCTGGTCGAATAGGTTGCCAAAAAGGCAAACGGATAGTCATTATCTCTATTCTCCACCAGATGGAAAAACACGCGGCCAACAAGATGCACGTTGGGGCTGTATGTTTTAATGAAATCCGCAACAGTTCCGTCATAGGACTTGATTGTGTGTGAAAATTTCTTGTTGAGTCCTGACCATACAGTCTCAAGCACTTCTTTGTTCAAATACTCGGACCCCGTCATTAACGGAGCGCTATCCAGTTTTTGACGGAGTTCATCTTTTTCTACGGAGATATCTATCCTATGACGAATAATTTCCAAATCCGGCGTCTGGCTTAATTTGTGGGCAAATAGTCCGGCAAAATTTCGCCAATAATCAAGAGAGGGGGAGAGAGAGATCCGCTTGTCGCAAAAACCCAAGAACAAAAGCCAGGAATCTGGATCGGAAATGAATCGCTTGTATATTTCTTCCTGCAACAGCCTGGTGCTTTTGTTTATGTTTTCTTCCGCATCGGTCCATTCCAACTGTAATGAACCATTCGGCATTACAACAACAATCAATTCCCGATTCATGATAACGACCTTGTTTAGCCCTAATCCCTGGCCCCATCCCTGTCATCCGGGCTCAGTTGGGACATTCGTATCCGTTCACAGGTTCAGAGTTCACCCCCGCCTGCCAACGCCTGGCTCGCACCCGAACTGCAGTGCTGGCATCTCTGGCAATGGCGGGCAGGGTTCAGGGTTACCTTTCTTTCGTTGACCTTGCTCGTAGGACAGTTCAGATTTTCGGTCAACCCTGAACCTTTGAACTCTGAACCTCTGAACCCGTGAACGGATACAAACAAATGGAGACCATCACAAAAAAGGGGTCATGGCCGCTGCCATAACCCCTTGATTTTCTTGGTAGGCGGTCGCGGATTTGAACCGCGGACTTCCACCGTGTGAGGATGGCACTCTCACCGCTGAGTTAACCGCCCGTATTGCATTTCGGATTGCGGATTCAACTAATAGATATTCGATAAAGTGTACGAGGGGGAAAGTCAAGGATTTTTTGTGTATATGATCATACGATCAAGAACCTCTCGCCCGCTCCCTTTGGTCGCTTGAGCCCACAGAGGTCTCAGAGATGAATGATTTGTCTGCTCAAAAGCTCAGTGCGCTCTGCGGGCTCTGCCTGCCCCGTAGGTGGGCACCATCGTACTGGGGTGAGAGGCAAAAGGAGCCCCTCACGGAGCTTAAGCAACATATTTCCGAAGTTTTTCCATTTCAGCGGGTGTCAGATCACGGTAGGTTCCGGGTTTCAGATTGCCTAACCGGATCGGACCGTAACGTGTGCGCTTCAATTTCAGGACCGGATGGCCCACTGCCCAACACATCCGCCGAATCTGCCGGTTTCTGCCTTCTTTTATGGTAATCTCAAGCCAGATGTTCTTGCCGGTTGTGCCTATCTTTTTTACCTGGGCCGGTGCAGTTCGTTTGCTATCCAACATGACGCCGGATCTTAGACTTTGCAAGACCTCTGCGGCGGGCATACCCTTGACCTTGGCCCGATAGGTCTTGGGGATGCCATAGCGGGGATGCTGAAGGTGCTGGGCCAGTTCCCCGTCATTCGTCAGGATCAGGAGCCCTTCGGTGTGATAATCGAGACGTCCCACGGGAAAGATACGCGCCTTAATTTTCCTGACAAGTTCGGCTGTGGTTCGACGGCCCCTGGGATCATGGGAAGTGCTTAGCACCCGTTTTGGCTTGTTCAGGACGACGGTAACCTTGGGCTCTAATCGGCAGATGAGGTGGTTGTCTACACGTATGGCGTCTTGTCCCCAGACGACATGAGTGCCTGGCTTGCGGACCACCTGACCATTCACCGTAACACGGCCCTCGCGGATCAATCTTTCTGCCTGATGCCGAGAGGCGACTCCGGCCCGTGCCAAGACTACCTGGAGTCGTTCGGCCATGTTTCTCCCAGATCCTTCAGATCTTTGAGAGCAGGGAGCTCATTTAGGTCCTTGAGATCAAAGAGCTCTAAGAACTGTTTGGTGGTGCCGTATATCATGGGACGGCCCGGCAGATCCTTCCGGCCCATCACGCGGATCAGCCTTCGTTCAAAGAGAGTCCGGAGTGTCCCCCCGCTGTCTACCCCCCTCAGGTATTCTACATCGCTGCGAAGCACAGGTTGCTTGTAAGCAATGATCGCAAGGGTCTCCAAAGCTGCCCGGCTCAAACGAGCCGGTCTGGTCTCTTTCAGTCGCCTGATCCACTGGCGGTACTCCGGACGGGTTCTTACCTGGAATCCGCCTGCAACCTCGGCCAAGAAAAAGCCGCGCTTGCCGGATTCATACTCTTCGGCCAGGCTGGTGAGGGCCTCGCGGATGGTCTTGCGGTCTGCGGTTTCCAGAACGGACTTGATCTTATCGATTGTAAGGGGTGTGTCTGAAGCAAAGAGCAAACTTTCGATAATGGCCTCTAAATCAGTTCGCATGGCTCACAATTGGAATAATGGAACGGTGGAATAATGGAATAATGGGTTTAAGACCCGCCTGCCTCGCATTGCGAAGCCCGCCTGCCATAACCAGGCTTGAGCGGGCAGGCATTGCGGGCAGGGGATTTTGGTTTTTTTATCTTCTCCATCATTCCAATATTCCATCATTCCATCATTCCTTCCTCGGAATCACAGACAGGCTAATAAAGTGCTACAATGTCAATAGGTTGTAGAATTTGAGAGGCACCATACTATTCATTGAAAATCCTGATAATTCCTGACTCAAGATGCTGCATAATCCGTATCAGTTGGAATTTTGCCATCTCAAGAATAGCCAGAAAGGTCACAATGATATCTCCTCTGGTGGCCTGTGCTTCAAAAAGTTCTTGAAAGGTCACGGATCCCCGTTCTTCTAAGATGTCTGCAATCTGAGAAATCCTGCTTTTCACAGAGATGGTATCCGGTGTAAGATCCCAGAGATATGCCGGAGATACCCGCTTGATAATCTCCTGAAATGCATCAATGAGTTCAAACAGGCCAACCTGTATCAGGTCCCCTGGCTCTTCCTCAGACCATGCCTCAGTGCCATCAAAGTCCCTCCGCACAAAGACATCCCAGTCGAGTCGATCTCGCTCCATCAAATCCTCAGCAGCATACTTCAACTGCAAATATTCGGCTAAGGGCCTGATAATCTCCATGCGAGGGTCCTCGTCGTCGCCTTCTTCTTCCTGGGTGGGCAGCAGCATGCGGGACTTGATGTGAGCCAGGGTGGCAGCCATGACCAGGAAGTCGCCAGCCACATCGATATTCAGGGATTTCATCCATTCCAGGTATTCTACGTACTGCTGGGTGATCAAGGCAATAGGGATGTCGTAGATATCCACCTCGTTTTTCTTGACAAGATGCACCAGAAGATCCATGGGACCATCAAAGAGATCTCCTAGATGCACTTTATAAGGTGTCTGATCTTGTGTTTGTTCCATATTCAAATCTTTATAGCCGCTCGAACCTGTTCCATGGTTTCACGTGCGACGACTCGCGCCCTCTGATCACCGTCTTCAATAATCGCCCTGAGCGTACCCGGGTGGGCCTCATAGTAGGCCCGTTGTTCATGTACAGGTCCCAGGGTCGTGATCAGGTTTTCGGCCATCATCTGCTTGCACTCCACACACCCGATTCGGGCCTTTGGGCATTCCCGATCAACACGCTGTATGGTCTGCTCGTCCGAGTACAGCCGATGAAAGCTGAAGACATTGCAAATATCGGGGTTCCCC
>DAOURD010000156.1:0-4718 GCA_030625295.1 Desulfobacterales bacterium
ACTGTGGAGCGTTCTCGACTGACCAGGGAACCAGGCCCAAAGATGATAATCATGAAGGCCTTGCCAGCTACCCGGATCACGAAGTCTACCCTGGAGGTTCCCCTGTTTCCATCTACGGTGAGTGCAATCTGTTGCCCCACCTCTATTTCACCTCTCAAATAGCCTTTCTCCTCCACGAGGAACCGCGCTATTGTCTGCCGCGCCCTTTCGTCAAGGGTATCCACAATGGTCTCGCCGGTTATGAAATCTACCGTTTCTCCCAAGATGACTTGATGTGCGCACATTCTCCTCTTCCTTCAACGGGACAGGGGGGTTAAGGAAGTTGATATTATCACTACTATAGAGAAATGCCAAAACATTTTCAAGGTTCCAGCTCCTCACTGCCGCCACAAGCTGTGCAAAGCCAGAGACCATGGAGAAACTATTTGAAAGTTTGGCTTGATTACCGGATCGCCTTTATATATTCTAGCCAAAGAAAATTTCGGTGATGTGAAATGACAAAGAAATCTTTACTGAAAGGGATTCTTCCCGAAGATATAGAAAGGCTTGTCAGGGTCGAGCATCCTGACCCGCACAGCATTCTGGGGGCACACCCGCATACGATCAAAGGCAAAGCGGGGATCGTGGTAAGGGCTTTTCACCCCGAGGCAATCAAGGCAGAGGTCCTCATCCACAGAAGGAAGCCCTTTCTTATGGAAAAGTGCCATGCGGGTGGACTTTTTGCTTGCTTTATTCCTCGGCGACGACTCCCCTTCCCCTACAGGATTCGTTTCACCTTTGCAGATGGGAACCACTGGGAAAGCCATGCCCCTTATCGATTCTTGCCGACCCTTGGGGATATGGACCTCTATCTGGCAGGAGAAGGGACCCATCACCGACTTTATGACAGGCTTGGAGCCCACGTATGTGACATCGAGGGTGTGTCGGGCGTCTCATTTGCCGTTTGGGCTCCGAAGGCAAAAAGAATCAGTGTTGTCGGCGATTTCAACAACTGGGACGGCAGGCTTTTCCCCATGAGACAGATGGGCGCTTCTGGGATCTGGGAGCTCTTCGTGCCCGAGCTGAAAGCAGGCTCCCTTTATAAATATGAAATCAAGACTGCCAATGGAAATCTAAGGATAAAGACCGATCCTTATGCATTCGCCATGGAGCTGAGGCCGGGAACGGACTCCATCGTGTGGAACCTGGAGACCTATGAATGGCATGATGACCAGTGGATGGCCAACCGGAGTCAGCGAAACCTTCGCCAGGAACCGATGGCTATCTACGAGGTCCATCTGGGCTCCTGGATGCGCGTGGCCGAAGAGGAAAACAGGTGGCTCACGTATCGAGAGCTGGCCCCCAGATTGGTTGAACACGTCAAGAAGTTCGGGTTCACCCATGTTGAGCTTTTGCCTGTGGCCGAACATCCTTTTGACGCCTCCTGGGGTTATCAGGTCACAGGCTATTATGCGCCCACGAGCCGCTTTGGGACACCAGACGATTTCAAACATTTCGTGGACACGTGCCACCAGCACGGCATTGGCGTTATTGTGGACTGGGTGCCTGCCCATTTCCCCAAAGACGATTACAGCTTGCGGCTATTCGATGGCAGCGCCCTTTACGAGCACCGAGATCCCCGTCAGGGCGAGCATGCAGAGTGGGGAACCCTTGTCTTTAACTTTGGCCGACATGAGGTGCGCAATTTTCTCCTGGCCAATGCCCTGTTCTGGTTGGACAAGTACCATATTGACGGCCTCAGGGTCGATGCAGTCGCCTCCATGCTCTATCTCGATTATGGGAGGCGAGACGGGGAGTGGATTCCAAATCGGTACGGAGGAAATGAAAACCTGGAGGCTATTGACTTTTTCCGAAAGCTGAACGAGGCAGTCTATGGGCTCTTTCCGGGATGCTTTACGATCGCCGAAGAGTCAACCGCCTGGTCAGGGGTCACGTTGCCGGCTCACCTGGGAGGTCTTGGTTTTGGCTTCAAATGGGATATGGGATGGATGCACGATACGCTGCTTTATTTTAGCAAGGATCCTGTTCACCGAAAATACCATCACAATAATCTGAGCTTTTCCATGATGTATGCCTACAGTGAGAATTTTATTCTGCCCTTCTCCCATGATGAGGTCGTTTACGGCAAGGGCTCCCTTCTCAGAAAGATGCCAGGCGATGAATGGCAGAAATTCGCCAATTTAAGACTGCTCCTCGGCTACATGTATACACACCCCGGGAAAAAGCTCCTCTTCATGGGCACGGAACTGGCCCCATGGGACGAGTGGTACCACGAAAAGGGCCTTGACTGGCACCTGGAATCAGACACCATTCGGCAGGCCTTCCGGCGCTATATGACGGACCTTGGCAGGTTGTACATTGAACATCCCGCCCTTTGGGAGCTGGATCCATTTCCAGAAGGCTTCTCATGGATCGATTGCAACGACTCCGAAAACAGTGTGGTCTCCTATATCCGTTTTGGGAAGGAAGATCATTTGGTCTGCGTGCTCAATCTCACCCCTGCTCCCAGACACGGCTATCGAATCGGCATGCCGGGCCGGTACCGTTACAAAGAACGAATCAACAGCGACTCGGCTTACTATGGCGGGAGCAATCTGGGCAATAAGGGCTATATGGAGGTTGAGAAAATCCCGTCTCACGGTTTCGCCCAATCGGTCTCCCTGACCTTGCCCCCGCTGGCTTGCTTGATCCTGGAACCAGTAGGGATTGATGATTGTCGATTGTCGATTGTCGATTGTCGATTGAGGAAGGAAATTGAAACTTGAAACTTGAAACTCGAAACTCGAAAACAACTGCTGATTGATCAAGATCTTGCTCCCAAGTTTCAAGTTTCGAGTTTCAAGTTTCAGCTTTTCGATTCTTAGAATTCCGTTCAGGTTGAAAAAAACTAAACTGGCAATGAAGGATGCCCAATCGTCAATAGACAATCGTCAATAGACAATCCAAAGGATCGTTCTATGCAGATGCGCTTTTTGGTGCAGGAGCACCATGCGCGGCATCTCCACTACGATTTTCGTCTGGAGATGGCCGGCGTATTGAAATCCTGGGCCTTGCCCAAGGGGCCGTCGTTGAACCCGGCTGATAAGAGGCTGGCGGTTATGGTGGATGACCATCCCCTTGAATACTTTGGCTTTGAGGGGATCATCCCTGCCGGGCAGTACGGAGCCGGAGTCGTGGTGGTGTGGGACCAGGGTGAGTACAGCCTCCTTGAAGGAAATGATCCGCTGGAGGCCCTTGAACGTGGAAAGATGGTCATTGAACTTCGCGGCAAGATACTCAAAGGGGGTTTTACCCTGGTAAAGATGAAAGGGCGGGGCAAAAATAATTGGCTTCTGATCAAGAAGAAAGACGCTCACAGCCGGGCCAAGTGGACACTTCCGCAGGCACTTACAAAGGAAAAGGAAGCCACCCTGGAGGAAAGAGTGCCGCCCTGCAAGGCCGATTGATGGCTAAACAAATAGCAAATATCTTGTTTGTGTGCACGGGCAACATTTGTCGCAGTCCTTTTGCTCAAGGCATTTTCACAAAAGTTGTGGCTCAAAAAGGGCTCAAAGGCGTTACAGCGGAATCTGCGGGATTGCTTGCACTTCCCGGCAATTCCGCCACCTACATGGCGCAACGGGTTGCTGCTGAATACGGTGCGGACTTAGCTCAACACGAGGCCAAATCTGTGTCCAAAGATCTTGTGGCCTGGTCCGATCTTATCCTGGTCATGGAGAAATCCCACGAGGATGCGCTCCTGACCGCGTTTCCCGAGGTGGCAGGCAAGGTTCTGTTAGTCAGGTATTTTGCCCGTTTTGGTTCAAGGAGACGGGGCATTGCTGACCCCTACGGGCTTGACTACGACGCATACCGGTTCTGCTTTCTTGATATCGAGGACGCAATCTCAGGTCTCATTGACTTTCTGTCCAAACGCCCAATTACACTTGAACCTATACGGGTGACATGTTACGCGGGTTACAAATCGAATGAATCCCCCCGCTCATTCGTGTGGGGCGAGCGTGTCTTCAACATCACCAGCATTGTTGACCGCTGGTATGATAGCAGCGTGGATGCCCGATCCAAGGTTGCGGACTATTTCAAGGTGGAGGCGGATGACGGGGACACCTATATTATCCGCTACAACCGACTCTTTGACAGTTGGGCGGTACTGATCCGCTAGTCTGAAACGTGAACTTAGCGCCCTTCGGGCGAACTTAAGAAATCTCTGACACGGATTTCACTGATTACACTGCCTAAACCTAATCCGTGGCCATCCGTGCCCGCCCTGCCCGCCCTGGTGCGACAGCGAATCGAAAATGCTGATGCAAAGCAAACCCGGTCTGGGCCAGGGGCGCGACAGAAGCTGGACAATGCCACGGAGAGAAAAACCCGGCCCGCCCTGGCGCGACACAAGCTGGACAATGCCACAGAGAGAAAAACCCGGTCTGGGCCAGGGTCTGGGCCAGGGAGAAATCTTTAAGCTTCTGTTTTGAAATAAGATTTCTACCTAGTTTTCGTTCAGGCACTAACCTGGGTTGAGCGGTTCAACGTTCACGGTTCCCGGTTGAAGAGCCCTAACTGGCTGTTAGCAAAAGGATGACGCGTCAATAAAGAAAGTTCACCGTTCAAAGTTCATAGGTTCAAAGGTTGTCAACCCTGAACCCTGAACCGTGAACCCTGAACCCTTGTAAAGTAGACTATAACCTTTGAACCTTGAACCCCTGGCCCAGACCGGG
>DAOURD010000063.1:0-6265 GCA_030625295.1 Desulfobacterales bacterium
CTCAGAGATGACGGTTCTAAAGGTTTCGCGGGCCAGAGCCTCTCTTGTGGCCGCTCGATATCCTACCATTGTGCCTATATCATGCCAGTAGTGGTTTCTGGCAATAAATCCTTTTATCGTAAGGCCCTGGTGAATCATCTCACAGTAGGCATCGATTATGTTGCAAAAGGCCCCATTCGGGATGAAGCTCAAAACCTGTGGATCAAGCACGTGTATGCCTGTAAAGGCAAGTTGCCGATTATTGGCAGCGTCAGCCGTAAGGTCTGGCGTGCCGTGAGCGGAGTCAAGGGCCGGAGGGGGGCAGGGGGCCGTGTGACCGAACCCGCTGATATGATCGCTTGAATCGACCCACACATGATTAAACTGTGCGTAGTCGTGAACCACCAGGGTGACAGGATGTTTGTGGTTCAGGTGAAACCGGTAGACCTTCCCAAGGTTTATATTAGTAAATATATCGCCGTTGACGACCAGAAATGGCTTGTCATCCCAGAAATCCTCAACGTTCTTAATCGCACCCCCTGTGCCGAGTACGGTTGGCTCGTAGCGGGTCGCAACCGGGATGCTGTAGGCTTGTGCTTTGACGAACTCATCAATCACATGGGCCAGATGGTGGGTGTTTATGATGACATCCTCACATCCCGCGGTCTCAAGCCTGCGAATCAGGATATCAATCAAAGGACGGCCAAGAATCGGAAAGAGGGGTTTTGGTCTCTTTTCGGTCAAAGGCAACAGGCGTGTGCCAAGGCCTGCCGCCAAGATCATTGCTTTCATAATAACCATGATGCCAGCGTGAAAGAGGCATGTCAAGGTTTGAAAGGGTTCAAAAACATTGTCGTATATTTTGATCTATGGTAACTACTCAGGTTCAAAGTTCCAAGTGAACCTGACAACCTGAGTAGTTACCATAGATTTTAATATTTCAGGCAAAGGAGAGGCAGAATGAAAAGGGCGATTATCACCGGCGTGACTGGTCAAGACGGTTCCTATTTGGCGGAGTTCTTGCTTTGCAAAAGCTATGAGGTACATGGAATCATAAGAAGATCTTCGTCTTTCAATACCGGAAGAATTGACAGAATCTATCAGGATCCTCACCAGGAGAAAACTCGCTTTTTTCTCCATTACGGTGACTTGTGTGACGGTACAGTTCTGAGAAGAATATTGGAGAGGGTCAGACCCGACGAGGTATATAATCTCGGTGCCCAGTCTCATGTTAGAGTCTCTTTTGATGAACCCGAATATACGGTTGACGCGGTTGCTATGGGCACACTCAGAGTGCTTGAGGCGATTCGAGATTTTCGGAAAAGGACCGGAAAGGATGTAAGACTTTATCAGGCAGGGTCCTCTGAGATGTTTGGAAAGGTCACCGAAATCCCCCAATCAGAAACAACACCTTTCTATCCACGCTCTCCATACGCAGCAGCAAAGGTTTATGCCCACTGGCAGACGGTCAACTATAGGGAGGCCTACAATCTTTTTGCGTGTAACGGGATTCTATTTAACCATGAATCGCCTCGCCGCGGGGAGACGTTCGTAACCAGAAAGATCACCCGAGCAGCAACCCGCATCAAACTTGGGCTGCAAGAAAAACTTTATCTTGGAAATCTTGAAGCAAAACGAGACTGGGGGTTTGCGGGCGATTATGTGGAAGCTATGTGGCTCATGTTGCAACAGGAGGAGGCGGATGATTACGTGATTGCCACCGGGAAGAATTATTCCGTAAAAAAATTTCTAACCACTGTGTTTTCCCGTTTGGATTTGGATTGGAAAGAATATGTGGAAACAGATCCCCGATATTTCAGGCCTGCCGAAGTTGATGAATTGTTGGGAAATCCGGGAAAAGCCATAAAAAAACTGGGGTGGAGGCCAAAGGTTGACTTTAATGGCCTTGTAGAGATGATGATTGAAAGCGATATGGAATTGGCTCGGCAGGAAAAAACACTGCGGGACGCTGGCCATTTTGCAAACAGCAGGTGTTTTGACTAATTGGGAAGTAATAGTTCACCGCAGAGTGCGCAGAGAACGCAGAGACACATAAGGATTCTTGTTTTCGTACTCAGCGATCTCCGCGTTCTCAGCGGTAAATAGATAGAATGGGATGAACGGTTACATTGGGAGGAATGATGGAATTAGATTCCAAGATATACATTGCTGGTCACAGGGGACTTGTTGGGTCAGCCATACACCGAAAATTAAAGGAAAAGGGATACGCGAACATCATTGCGCGCACCCGCAAAGAGTTGGATTTGGAAAGGCAGGCACCGGTCGAGTCCTTTTTTCAGGAACAAAGACCCGAGTATGTCTTTCTTGCAGCTGCCAAGGTAGGAGGTATATGGGCTAACAACAGCTTTCCTGCTGAGTTCATTTATAGCAACATAATGGTGCAAACAAACCTTATTCACTCAGCGTATCGCACCGGAGTGAGAAAGCTCCTCTTTTTAGGGTCATCATGTATCTATCCAAAGAACTGCCCGCAGCCCATGAAGGAGGAACACCTTCTCACCGGCCCGCTTGAGCCTACGAATGAACCCTATGCTGTTGCAAAAATCGCAGGTATCAAGACGTGTCAGTCATACAATCTGCAGTATGGTACGAACTATATTTCGGTCATGCCCACCAATCTATATGGACCGAATGATAATTTTGATCTGGAGACATCCCACGTGTTAGCCGCAATGATCCGCAAATTCCACCTGGCTAAACTCGCTGCCAAGGGTGACTGGGAAGGAATTCAAAACGACGAGACCTACTACGGCCCCATTCCCGAAGACGTCCGCACTGCCATCGGTTTCTCAGTAAGAAATCCGCAATCCGCAATCCGCAATCCACAATCGGTCGTTCTCTGGGGTACCGGAACACCGAAACGGGAATTTCTTCATGTAGATGATTTAGCGGACGCATGTATCTTTCTCATGAGTCATTATGATGAATCAGATATCATCAACATTGGTTGTGGTGAAGATGTTTCGATTGCAGAACTTGCATTGTTAGTAAAGGATATAGTCGGTTATACTGGCAATATTGAATATGATATCGAAAAACCGGACGGCACACCTCTCAAACTGCTTGATGTTAGCAAACTCAGGGGCTTAGGGTGGAAGCCCAAGATATCCTTAGAAGAAGGAATAAGGAAAACCTATGAGTGGTATTGCCGGAGTGCGACGAGCGCATTACCTGTTTTTCAATTGCCATCAAAATAGGTGTTTGGGCGAATGTTTCGGTAGATTAAAGAGTCATCACTGTTATTGAACCAAAGAAAGTAAATTGCTTAGGGTTACGAATTCCTTGACACTTAAGGTTTCAGCCCTCCTTCGCGAATCGATCCCGGCGAGTTCCAGTGCCGCCGACACCCTCTTGTCTCCGAACCCAAGATTGCTCCCCAACAAGGCATTTCTTAAAGTCTTACGTCGCTTCCCAAAGGCTGCCCGGACTATCTGAAAAAGAAGACCCTCATCGGTTGCCTGGAAAGTAACAGGGTGATGGAACTCAATACCAACCACTTGAGAATCTACCTTTGGCTTTGGAAAGAAGGCTGAGGCAGCCACTGAGACCAGAGGGTAAATCCTGGCACAGTACTGAATCAATACCGATAACCTGCCGTAGGTTTTGCTTCCTGGCTTGGCCATGAGACGTTCAGCAACCTCTTTTTGGAACATAAGAAAAGCAGCGTCAATGACCTCGCGAAAACGGATCAAGCGTATGAGCACCTGAGAAGAGATATGGTACGGAAGGTTGCCGACCACCTTGAGGGATGCATCTGATTTCCCTGCAAGGGCTTTAATGTCCAACTGGAGAATGTCCCTTTCAATGATGGTGACATTGGAGGCATCTGCGGCCAGGATCTCACTGCCAAGGAGGGCGGCAATTTTTCTGTCTGACTCCACTGCCAGGACATGTTTTACCTGTGCGGCCAAAGGTAGAGTCAGGGCCCCGAGACCTGCACCTATTTCAAGGACTACATCATCGGGCTCGAACTGAGCCCGCCTGACAATCAATGCCGCCACATTGGGATCTGCCAGGAAATGCTGTCCCATGGACTTGCGGGGCCGGATTTCACTGGCCCTGAGAAGTTCACGAGGAGATCTCATGGGTACACCGGGGCGACTTTCCAAAGTGACTCCTTTTTTCCCTGTAAAGTGGGAGGCAATATATGCCGATATATCTATTGAAAGGTAAGTGAAAGGCCATTAAAGACACCGCAAAATGGCTATTAATGCGAAGCTCCTAAGCTCGGTTCATCCGACGTCCTGCATAATGGGCAGCCGCGCGAAGGCCCGAGGGGTGGCCCGCATCAAAGGCCGCACCTTCAAGCAGAACCCCGAGTAGTTTGCGTTGTTTGATAAGGATCTGGTGAATGGGAACGTCGTCTACCTCTCCCTTGGCCAGGGCACGTACGATTTCAACCAGGTCGAAGTATTCCGGAAGATAAATCCCTCCGCCAAATCCTTTATGAATCGTCTCACCAGGCATTGCGGTCAATGGTTCCGGCTTCTTATGAGAAAGTGATGTAATAAGGAAAGACTCACCATCGAGCCTTTGGGTTCGTAGCAAACCCACATTACCAAAGCGCTTTACGTCCGCACCCCGTATGAAAACCGTACTGATCACGTTTTTTTGATACCTTTCAAATACCTGCACAAGTTGTTGTGCGTGCGGCCTGTCTGAAAAGAGAAGGCAGTCTGGCATAATGCACGCAAACGGTTCATCTCCAACGAAATCTTTAGCCATCCCGACAGCATCCGCGACACCCCTGGGATAGCTTTGCGTAACAAAAACGATTCGGCATCGTTCCAGCTGTTTGTAAAATCGAGCATCTTTTTCATAGGGAATGGCAGGGGGAGTCCAATTGCCTGTGATAAAATCCTTGAGCTGAGGTTTCTCGGGGCTTATTATGATGCAAAATTCGGAAATACCTGCGGCCATGTACATCTCAAGGGCATATTGAATCATGGGCTTTCCCCCTACTGGCAGGAGTTCCTTTGGGGTGAAGGATGTCAGGGGCCTCAGGCGTATTCCCAGCCCGGCAGCCGGGATCACGGCTTTTGTGACATTTTTGGGCATGCGATATTTCCTCTGTTCGTATTCCGGATTTTTTTCAAAAATAACACACTTGCTTAAGCCCTTCAACAGGCTGTTCCCAAAGATACGGAATGTTCCAAGTTTTTGACAAAGAAGGACTAAGGGCGAGCCCTAAGAATTTGACACCAGTCATCTCCTTCTGGTATAGAATGCAATCTTACCCATCAATCTAATCTTGTCTTATTGGAGTCTCCTTAATGAGTAATCACAACCAGAGAACGCTGCTGACCGGAAATGATGCCGTGGTTGAGGGCATCTGTTGTGCGGCAGGCAGCAAGAGACGTATTGTCTATGCAGGCTATCCAATCACCCCGGCATCTGAGATCGCCACCCGGGCCTCTGTGATTATTCCCAAACGGGGAGGGGTCTTCATACAAATGGAAGATGAGATTGCGTCGATACAGGCGGCCGCAGGTGCCGGCCTCGCAGGCGCGATCGCAGTCACGGCCACATCAGGCCCCGGTTTCAGCTTGATGTCTGAGGGCCTTGGCTTTGCTGCTATGATTGAATCCCCCGTGGTTTGTATCAATGTCCAACGGGGAGGCCCTTCCACTGGTATGCCCACATGGATGGGACAAGGGGATATGATGCAGGCAAGATGGGGAACCCACGGAGACAGACCTGTAATAGTCCTGGTTCCGAACTCTGTTGAGGAGACCCTGCTCCTTACTTATGAGGCCTGCAAGCTTTCTCAGAAGTACTTGGTACCGGTGCTCTTGATGCTCGATGAAATCATAGGACATATGGAAGAACCGATCACTATCCCGGAACTTCCTCCCATACCGCTTGCTCCGAATGTTGAAATCATAGGTAAAGGGCACCGGCTCCATCGGACCGGTCTTACCCATGACCTGGAAAGACACCTCCCAAGGATTAATCCTGATGCTCAAGAAGAATTAGTCCGATACTTACTCCACAAGCTCAAGAAGGATGCGAAGCAACTTGTCAAGTATGAAACCCTCGGGGCGGTTAAGGATGCAGAGGTCATTATCGTTTGTTATGGCTCTGAATCCCGAGCGGTCAGGGCAGCCGTCAAGCAGGCACAGGGAAAGAAATTGAAAGTCGCCATGGTTCGGCTAATCACGGCCTGGCCGTTCCCCAAAGATTTTATTCGAAAGCTGGACACAAAGAAAAGGGTATTTCTGGTGGCCGAGATCAATGCCGGGCAGATGAGAATCGAGGTTGAACG
>DAOURD010000362.1:0-2794 GCA_030625295.1 Desulfobacterales bacterium
CGGCCCCGAGCTCGCGTCCCATTTCCCTTGCTGTCTCCGCCGAGGTGAACCCTAACTGCATGTCAGCCCGCTCCTCCCTTAGCTCTCTTCTCTCGTCACGGGAGGCAACGAAGTCCACTAGCCCGGAATTGATGAGCGCCCGTTCCAGGTCCTTCACAAAAACCCGCGTGTCTATGTGCTCATCCGAGCGGTTAAGCACTGTGCCCACAATCACCACGGGCTTCCTTCCTTTGTGAGACTGGAACACAGCCAGCCAGGGCCGGTTGAGGCAGTCTTTTATCATCTCATCGGCCACCATCCGGGAGTCGGAGTCGTTCCAGCGGCCGGAGAGATCTATGGTCTCTTCCACCGCAGTGCGCCGGACCTTAGGGGCGGAACTACACCCTACCGCAAGCCCCAGGACTACCAGAAGCAAGAAGGCTAATCTAACGTTTCCTCTCATCGCGTAAACTCCTTTCTTCAGGGATTTTTGAAGTTTAGATCTAGTCCGACATTAAAATATGGGTCTACCTTTGTAGTCAAGGACTAAAGCAACATATCCGTGCAATCTTCAGATCGGCTGCCGAGCCATATTGGTCCATGTCGTCGGTCATCCGGCGGATCAATTTAAAAACGCCTTGCCACGAGGATGTGATTCTTGTTATAAGAGCAGTATTTTAGTCACCAATTTCTCCCCTCACAATGGCAAATCCATAAGACGGAGACCATAGAAAATGAAAAGCTATCGAAAAGAGCTATGGTTTGAGGTGCCAACCCGGCGCGCCTTTATCAATATTACCCCGCAGGTTGAAGAATGCCTCAGAGAAAGTGGCGTCAAAGAGGGTTTGGTACTCTGCAACGCGATGCACATCACAGCCTCCGTATTTATCAATGACGATGAATCCGGGCTACACCACGACTACGATGTCTGGCTGGAGAAGCTGGCGCCCCATGCGCCTGTTTCACAATATCGGCATAACGTGGGCGAGGACAATGCAGATGCCCACATGAAAAGGCAGATTATGGGCCGTGAAGTAGTCGTTGCCGTGACGGAGGGAAGGCTCGATTTCGGTACATGGGAACAGATCTTTTATGGCGAGTTTGATGGTCGAAGGAAAAAGAGGGTACTGGTCAAAATCGTTGGTGAATGAAGAACGTAACCTTTAGAACAGCTCTCAGGCTGGACCCAGGCTTCAAGGAAGCCAGGGAAGTCTTGAACGCCACAGAGATAGGCCTTGCTTCGGAATTGTGAACACGTTATCTGGATAGAATCGCGCAGCGATTCTATACTTGTGCAACAGGGGGTGTGCCATGCAAGAATACACGATTCATCCGCTGGTGGTTGGGGCCAACGAAACAGACCAGGGGATCATGACCTATCTTCGGGATTACGGACAAAAAATCTGGATTCCTATCTATGTCTTTTATCTGAAAGGCGGTGACAAGAATATTCTTGTGGACACAGGGCTCGAACAGTTTGTAGTGCCCGATGACCTGGGGAAAACTTATGGTTTTGATATCCTGGAATTTGAGGAGGCCCTTGCTACCGTAGGACTCAAGCCCGAGGAGATAGATGTGATTATTCACACCCATCTCCACAATGATCACTGCGAAAACGACTACAAATGCCCTCGTGCCAAGGTGTATGTTCAAAAGGCGGAGATGGATTTCTTCAGAAACCCCCACCCGATCGACCACAGGTATTACCCGGATGTGCTGGACGGGGTCGATGTGGTTGAGGTGGAGGGGGATGCGAATATCCTTGACGGGATTGATGTGATCTTCAGCCCGGGGCATACGGTTGGGGGCCAGTCGGTGTCCATCAATACCTCAAAAGGAAAGGCAATTATCACCGGGTTCTGCTGTAACGACAAGAACTTTCCGGCCACCGGGCCGGCTATTGCTCCGGGGGTCCACATCAATGTCATGGAGGCCTACGATAGCATCCAAAAGATCAAGGAGATGGCTGAAATCCTGATTCCCCTTCATGACCTTTCAATCGGGAAGATGAAAACCATCCCATAGTCAGCAGGTCAGATGAAAGCCAGCGATAAGCTTCTTGCCATCCTGGAAGAGTCGATTGTACGTATCGCACGCTGATTCGGTTTTTTCGATCAGGACCTTGATACCCCGGTTTCGGAAGGCAGACTTCACTGCTTCAGATACTCGCATGAGCCCGGAAGCTCCGGTGCCGAATATGCAAATCTCAGCGTCTGTATCGAGCAGATCCTCCACATCGCTTAGCTCTACACGGTGACCAGTCGAGCGCCACCAGTCCGGCACCACTCTCTCGCCAATGAGCTTGATGTCCTTCCGGTAGGACTTCCCATCGATTTCAATGTAGCCAAAGCTGTATGATTGAATCTTCATTGTTCGTTACCCGATTGTTGATTGTTGATTTGTTTTGTTTTGTTCAATCATCAATCCAAAGAGCTCCTACAGATTGTAAACCCTCTCGTCATAAAGAGTGATCCAGTTGTTCTTTAAGACCTTAACTGCTTCCTCGGTGTTATCAACCTCCAGGATCAGAATCGGATCCCGGGTTTCAAGGCAAGAATAAATATGGAGAATGTTGCTGTTCGCCGAGTGTAATAACTTTAGGATTGCATTCAATCCGCCCGGGTGATCCGGAACCCTGGCAGCAACAACATCCATGGTCTTGACCCTGAAACCGAGGCCGGTTAAGACCAAGATCGCTGCTTCCGGATCGCTGGCAATGAATCGAAGGGTGGCTTTTTTGTTCTCGGTGCCTACCCAGAACGCAGGGACCTTCACATCGTTTTCATAAAGATGGCCGATGATGCGAGAAAGCTCA
>DAOURD010000164.1:0-4642 GCA_030625295.1 Desulfobacterales bacterium
ATTTGTAGGGTGGGCAATGCCCACCAAATGGTCGATCTCTGCAAACTGCATAGATTGGTGGGCAGTGCCCACCCTACTATAACTCCTCGGTATGCATTCCCACGCTGGAGCATGGGAACGAGAAAACTGCAAACTGGAAACTAGGCATTAATGCTTTTGTACTGTCAAATTGTAAACTCGTTTCATCTCAAGGTTCAAGGTTCAAGGTTCAGGGTTCAGGGTTCAGGGTTCAAAGGTTATAGACTACTGATATCCTTGACTTTATTCATGGCACTTGAGGCGTGACTCAGATTAGCCTCTTTCACCCATTGGGTGAAACATAACATTTGCAGCTATCAACGTGTTTTGCTTTTGTTGACAGCCAGTTAGGGCGTTTGGACCCGGAACCTTGAACGCTGAACTGCTCAACCCAGGTTCAAGTTTCTATCCGTGAACGGCTACATTTTCTTGTTTTGCAATCTCACGGATTATCGCATCATTGATTTTCTCGGCCATCTTCGCTTCAATCACATCAGGGGCATAGTCATTTTCCTGCCTTAGCTCCCGGGCAAGTTTGCCGAATCGCATCCTCAGTTTAACACTTCCTACAGCGGACCTGGCAGCCGATAGTTTCAACTTCAATGCCTCCTGAGAAATCCCTTCAGCCTCCCCCAATGGACCAAGTTCTTTGAGCTGGTTTGTAAATTTTGTTATCAAATTCACAAATAGTGGGGCCTCGGCAGCCGAGGCCCAATCCAGGGCAAGCCTCTCTGGCTTTACGCCTCCAATCTCCATGACCTTTCGGGTAACGTGGGCAGTTACTATAGCGTCATAATTACCAACCTGGTAATGACATTCGCCGAGTTGTCAACCACCGACAAATACCCCATCCATCCCCGCACAGAAGGCATCTATAATAAATAATGGATCCATTCTTCCGGTACACATGACCCTGATGACTCTAATATTTGGCGGGTATTGAAAGCGGGACACGCCCGCTGAATCGGCTGCCGCATAGCAGCACCAATTGCAAAGGAAACCAAGTATCTTTGGTTCAAATTTGTCATTTGTCATTTTACTTTCTCACCTTCTCACCTTCTCACCTTCTCACCTTCTCACCTTCTCACCTGCTCACCTTCTCACTTTCTCACCTTCTCACCTTCTCACCTGCTCACCTTCTCACTTTCTCACCTTCTCACTTTCTCACCTTCTCACCTTCTCACCTTCTCACCTTCTCACCTTCTCACCTTCTCACCTTCTCACCTTCTCACCTTCTCACCTGCTCACCTTCTCACCCTCTCTGCCTGCTGTCATTAATTACCAAGAGCCCTTATCTGGCACAAGATCTGTTCATTGGTAAACCCACCCATGGATATTGACAGGGTAGGGCAATGGGATGCGCATATCCCGCATCCCTTGCAAGAAGCCGGGATCGTTTCGGCCTTTTTCTTCTTGCCGACCTTTATCATCCTTATGGCTGAGTAAGGGCAAAGGCTCTCACAGATTCTGCATCCTATACAGGTGTCGGTATCAACTGAAGAGACAATAGGCTCAACCGTGACGCAGCCTTTGACCAGGGGAATACACGCCTTGCCGGCAGCAGCCTGGGCCTGGGCAATTGATTCAGAAATCGGCTTGGGCCCATGGGCCAGACCGCAAAGATAGACACCCTCCACTGAAAACTCAACCGGCCTGAGCTTTGGATGAGCCTCTAAAAAAAATCCGTCACTGGTAAGCGGGGTCTTGAGGATCTTTGACAACTCATGAACCTGGCTCGGCACGATACCTACACTGAGAACCAACAGATCAGGTTCAAGGATGACCTTTTCCCCCAAAATCCTGTCCGGAAATTCAACCTGAATGCGCCCTTCTTTTTCAGTCACTTCAGTGGGATGGTCCTTTTCAAAGCGAACAAACATCACGCCCTTTTCCCTGGCCAATTGATAATAATCCTCCATAAATCCATAGGTGCGCATGTCCCGATAAAGGACAGTGATGTTGGCAGAAGGATTTAATTCCAGTATTTTCAGGGCATTCTTTACAGCCTGTCCGCAACACACCTTGCTGCAATATAATAGGTCTTCACCCCTGGATCCAACACACTGGATCATCACAATGTTGTTTATCTTTTTTGCCTCTTCAGGTCTGGTCAGCTTTTTTTCCAGTTCATTCTGGGTAATGACCTGCCGCGACTTTCCATACAGATACTGTTTCGGCTCATAAGGCTTTCCGCCCGTGGCTATAACAATCACCCCGTGCTCTAAGGTTTCTGACTTTTCCTGCATGCGAATTGAGGTGGTAAAGTTGCCCACATACCCTGAAATGTTTTCAACAGAGGTGTCCGTATATACATGTATGAGAGGATTGGAGATTACCTTTGCCTCTATATCCTGAAGAATTTGATTTGGATCTTCCCCAGAGAGCATAAACCGCATTTCTCTTAAGTTCCCTCCAAGCTGTCCTGACTTTTCCAGTAAAAAGCATTCGAATCCTTGCCCTGCAATACTTAAAGCGGCAGTCATACCGGCTATGCCTCCCCCTATAACCAGGGCCTTTTGGGTCACTGGGAGTTTCTGTTCCGGAAGCGGCTGAATCTTACGCGCCTTGGCAATCGCCATCCTGGTCAGGTCCTTAGCCTTTTTCGTAGCCTCTTCAGGAAACATGGCGTGAACCCATGAACAATGGTCCCTGATATTGGCCATTTCAAACAGACAACGATTCAGGCCGGCATCTTTCAGAGTTTCCTGAAACAGCGGTTCATGGGTTCGAGGTGTGCACGCGGACACCACCACCCGATTTAAACGATTTTCCTTGATTTTTTCAGTGATGGCCTCCTGCGTGTTCTGTGCACAGCTAAAAAGATTTATGTCGGTAAAAACAACATTGTCTAAGGTTGCCGCATGGTCGGCCACGGCCTGCACATCCACCACGCCGCCGATATTGGTCCCGCAAGAGCAGATAAAGACCCCGATGCGGGGCTCATCCTCTATGTCGATCTCTATCTCGTCTGGGTAAACCCTGGATTCTACTCTGGTTCCCCTGACCTCCTTCAATGCCTCGGCAGCAAGGGCGGCAGCGCCGCTGGCATCCGTGACACTCTCCGGCACATCCTTGGGACCCTGGAAGGCGCCGCTGACAAATATGCCATGACGAGTAGTCTGAAGCGGCGAAAATGGCCGGGTGCTGCAAAAATCGTAGTGGTTTAAATTAATGCCTGCAACCCTGGCTAAGGATTGGGCATCAGGGGGCGATTCGAGTCCTTCAGAAAGGATCACCATATCAAAGCTTTCCTGAAGATGTTTCCCCGCCTCATCAACATATGAGATTTCAAGAGACGTGTCCTTTGCCTGAACACCTGCAACCCGGCTGCGCACGAAACGGATGCCCTTTTCTTTGGCCCTAAGCCTGGCATAATCAAACTCCTTGCCATGAGTGCGCATGTCCATATAAAATATTAATATCTCAAGATCCGGATTATGGTCTTTTGCCACCACCGCTTCCTTAATCGCATACATGCAGCAAACCGAGGAACAGTACCCGTTTCCACAGGACAGGTCTCTTGTACCTATGCACTGAAGAAAGGCAATCCGCTTTGGGTGCTCTCCGTTCGACGGTCTGACAAGCTCCCCCATGGTGGGGCCGGAGGCCGACGTCAGCCGCTCGAATTCTATACCTGTTACCACATCAGGGTGCTTGCCATAGCCAAAGCGGCTCAAGACTTCATGCCCAATACGCCCGAAACCGGGTGCAAGGACAACAGCCCCCACGGAAATATTAAGAAATTCATTTTTTTCTACAAGGTTTATGGCATGAGAAGGACATAAAGAAACACAGATAGTACACATCTGACCCTTAAGGTAGAGACAGCTTTCCGGATCAATATAATACGAGGACGGAACCGCCTGCACATAGTCTTTGCGCGCAGCTTTATTTAAGGCAAATCTCTGGTTGTACAGATCGGGCGTCGGCACTGGACAATATCTGGCGCAGGCGCCACATCCTGTACACGACTCCTTGTCTATGTATCTGGGGAGGCGATGAACCCTGACCATAAAATTACCAGGGTCGCCATCAATGGAGACAAGATTCGCCTTTGTAATAATTTCAATATTTGGACACCGACCGGCCTCTACCAATTTTGGCGCCAGAATTCAGATAGCGCAATCATTGGTGGGAAAGGTCTTGTCAAGTTGAGCCATGACCCCCCCAATAGAGCTTTGCTTTTCAACAAGGTACACATAGTACCCCAGTTCAGCCAGATCCAGGGATGCCTGAATTCCGGCAATACCTCCGCCCACAACCATTACTGATCCTGATTTACGGCTCTCTGTCTTTTTCATTTCTGTATCTTTCATTGTATAGATTTTCAGATAAATAATTTCGACCTGTGCGGTTAGATAATTTTCAAGTCCCCTCTAATAAGAGGGGATTTGAGAGGATTAACCGCACAGGTCGAAAAATTTCATACAGCTTATTCCTGGACTCCCTGATCATAAGCGTTCACGGAATGTTGAAACTGGAAACTGGAAATTTGGCCTTCATGCTTTTGTACTGTTAACTCGCAAACTCGTTTCATCTCTCCCAAATTTTGGTTGTCCCTACAAAACAGTGTGGGTCCATGATTTCAAATAGTTACATATCATGGTTGTAACTTCTCAATAAG
>DAOURD010000314.1:0-3233 GCA_030625295.1 Desulfobacterales bacterium
CTTATCAGAGAAGCTTGGTTTGAAGGGCAAAGAAGATGGTCTGTTGGCTCAGGCTTCAGAAGACGGACAAGGCCTCGAGGGCGTCGAAGATGATGCTGACTTAGCTGACGAGGCTGAGGTTGTCGAGGAGTTGGTGACAGAAGAGGCAGAGCCTGAAGAGGTGGAGGAGATCGAAGAGGTCGATGATGTTGAAGTCGTAGAAGAACTTGAAGGGGCTGAAGCCGAAGAGGATCTCAAAGAGGTTGAGGTGGTGGAGGGCACGGGGCAAGGAGACCCCACCCTCGGACACCTGGAAGACGACTATTCAGAGGATACCGGTCAAGAGGAGGATAACGTACAGCAGGATAGACTTTTGGCCGAGGAATTCCATAGTTATCTGGGTGATACGGACAGGTTCTACAATCAGTATCTTCTGATTCCTGGGGGAGTGTATATCGTAGGCAGCAAGGAGCCCAAGAAGGATGAACAGCCACAGCATACGGTGCACCTGAAACCTTTTTATATGGGTAGATTCCCTGTTGCAAACGCGCTTTTTGAAATCTTTATTGACAAAACCGGATATAGGACAACCGCAGAAAAACTTGGGTACAGCACAGTTTACTACGGGCGTTTTCGGGATATGGTAGATGAAAAGACCGGTTTGGTTAGATCTACCTGTCATGCCGCCATTGGTTGCAAAACAATACACGGAGCGTGCTGGTATCAACCGGAAGGGCCGGGTAGTACAATACATAATAAAAGAAATCACCCTGTGGTTCATGTCAGCGTGGAAGATGCCATGGCTTTTGCAGCCTGGACCGGCAAAAGGCTGCCTACTGAAAATGAGTGGGAGGCCGCTGCACGGGATGCCAATGGTCATGCTTTACCTTGGGGAAATGACTGGAAAAGTGGCTCTTGTAACATTGAGGAGAGCGCGATAGCGGACACAACACCCGTGGACAAATACACAGAGTTCGCAAGTGATCTTGGGATCATTGACGCAATAGGCAATGTGTTGGAATGGACCATGGATACTTGTGAACCACCTTCTCACGTGAAAAATAGCTCTACGTACCATATCGTCAAGGGGGGAAGCTGGATATCAGGCAATGACATACAGTTATCCAGCCGTTTCAAATGGAACGCCGAGTCACCCTCCAACATCCTCGGATTTAGATCCATGGCGATTTGAGATTTGAATAATTCACTCCCACCTTAGCTTCAACCGCTTTCTCCGTGCTGCTCATTGTGGAAGTGGTTCCGTACTTTCCCATCAAGAAGATAATCACCAGGCAGAGCAACGGTATAAACAATTGCCCCTTGAGTATCGTGTAGACGGCAAAAACTTCCAAGAAAAGCCGAAAGAGAGGAAATGGCAATCCTGCAACGCTATGAAAGAGATTGCTTCGCTTCGCTCGCAATGACACCAACCCAAGCTTACTGAGAAGTTGGGTTTGATGCTGCCAAGAACCAGAAAGAGGCGGTTTTCTATGACAGCGATACCAACGGGGATGCGAGAAGGTGAGCTGTTGGGGTTGCAATCGGGTGACATTGATTGGTATAATTGTGGGCAGTATAAAACATTACCTAGACACTTACGGCCACTTGATGAAGACCGTAAACCGTAAGGCTGTAAGCCGGTTAGGGGAAGCTGTTGGAATGCCCAGACTTATTGAGAAGTTACCGGCTGTTTTGGGAAACTCGAACTCTAATGGTAGCAAAATGGTGGCAGAGCAGGGTAGGGCACCGGATTCGTAATTCGTAAGTATTTGAAATGTTTGGTACGCCTGGCAGGATTCGAACCTGCGACCTACGGATTAGAAGTCCGTTGCTCTGTCCAACTGAGCTACAGGCGCTTGTTTGATTGAGAAAAAAATAGCACAGAATCTGAGACTTGTCCATATCAAAAGGTGGAACAAACTACATGATTTCCCGAAGTCCAGCAGTGTTTACTGGTGACTGATGATCTTCATCCCCATGATCTCCTGAAAAAGGGCCACATGAACCGTGTGGTCGATTTGGCGATCGAACAAGGACTTGATCCTGTCTTCTCTGAGGCCAACCGTTCTTTATATCTTGATAAAGGAGTGGGTGTCTGATATCTTTACCAATAAATTAGGGAATTCAAGAATTGAGGGATTGGGGAATTAAGAAATTGAATACTGAAGGCCTAACCCGGCCAAGTCGGAACCAAAAGAAATAGTCACGAAAACACGAAAACACGAAAACTTGAAAGCACGAAGCAAGATAAAGGGAGAAACTGAGTAAACCCCTATGTCCCTGAATTTCTGTGATGAAAAAAGAGAAAAATAAAAGCGGAGCTGAGAAAGAAGTTCCAAAGGGGGGCTACTCGCCTGTCGATCCACCGCAGGCGAACCGGTCCTCAATGGATTCCGCTCTTGTCAAATTCGACCCGCTCCAGCGATATTTGCAAGAAGTCGGCCAGTACGAACTTCTTTCGAGGGAAGAAGAGAAGGAGCTTGCCATCCGGGTCAGGGAACATGGAGATCCAGAGGCAGCCTACAGGATGATTACTTCCAACCTGAGACTTGTGATAAAAATTGCCATGGAGTTCCAGCGGGTCTGGATGCAAAACCTGCTTGACCTGATCCAGGAAGGCAATATTGGCCTTATGCAAGCTGTGCAGAAGTTTGACCCTTATAAGGGGGTTAAGTTCTCATATTATGCCTCTTTTTGGATCAAGGCATATATCCTAAAATTCATTATGGACAATTGGCGATTGGTCAAGATCGGAACGACCCAGGCCCAACGGAAACTCTTCTTCAGGCTGAAAAAAGAAAAACAGAGACTTGTATCCGAGGGCTTTGATCCCAAACCAAAACTCCTTTCTGAAAGGCTTGGGGTCTCCGAACAGGAGGTCACGGATATGGATCAACGCCTCGATAGATGGGAAGTATCGCTGGATGCGCCGATCAAGGAAGGCTCGGACAACGAGCGGATCGAATTCATTGCCGCGCAGGCAGCGTCTGCCGAGACCCAGGTGGCCAAGAAAGAAATGGAGGCTATTATCCGCGAAAAGCTTGGATCATTTAAGAAGCGGTTAAGTGAGCGAGAACTCTATATCCTTGAAAACCGTATATTTTCTGACACACCCGCAACCCTTCGAGAGATAGGTGAGGGTTATGGTATTACAAGGGAGCGTGTGCGGCAGATTGAAAACAGCATGATCAAGAAGATGAGGACACACTTCCAACGCGAGATACCCGATTTTGAATCATTCGTCGGGGAACTGG
>DAOURD010000142.1:0-4989 GCA_030625295.1 Desulfobacterales bacterium
AAAACAAAACGCAGCAAAGTGCATGACGGCTTAGATGGGATAGTCTGAAAATATTTTTTGAAGCAGGCTTGAATCATTCATGGAACCTTCGAAAAACGGTCCATACTTTACTGCCCCACGGTGACCGCAAACAAGGTTATCAAGAACTATCGGCATGTAACCCTTTTTGGCAAGGTGTTTTGCCATGTGGGATCCAATATATCCGGCGCCACCAACGACCAGGATGTTTTTCACGTCAAAACCTCCCACGTCCCTACTTCAATGGTGTTGAGTTGTTGAGTTGTTGAGTTGTCGATTGGTTGAGTCGTTACGCTTTATCAAACTCAACGACTCAACGACTCAACCACTTAACTGCTTAACTGCATTCGATCAGAAAGGCGGGTCATCCGTTTTTGCGGCTTGTCGTTCCGCAGGGCAATGGCCAGGGCCTGTTTGGTTCCAATGAGCACGACCAACTCCTTTGCACGGGTTACCCCGGTATATATGAGGTTTCTCTGAAGTAAGATAAAGTGCTGAGTCATCACCGGCAGGATCACTGCCCCATATTCTGAGCCCTGGGATTTGTGGACGGACACGGCATAAGCCAGTACGAGCTCGTCGAGTTCAACAAACTTATAGTCAACAGCACGGCCGTCGTATTTGACAGTGATCTTTTCAATATCTCGATCGATTCCGCTGATGGTTCCAATATCTCCGTTGAAGACATCTTTTGCATAATTGTTTCTAATCTGCATTACCTTGTCCCCGCGCTTGAAGGTGCGCCCCATACGCTCAATAATATCATCAGAGGGGTTCAAGGCCTGCTGAAGCACGCGATTAAGATTCGTTGTGCCAATAATTCCTTTGTGCATGGGGCTCAGCACCTGGATGTCTGACAAGGGATCAAGTTTAAAGCGATCCGGAATACGCTCGCAGCAAAGCTCCAGGATCGTTGAAAGCACCTTTTCGGGATCCTCTTGCTGGATAAAGTAGAAATCCTGCAGGGTGTCGCTTTTGGAATCTGAAATGGTCGGGGAAAACCCCTGGTTGATCCTGTGGGCATTTACGATGATCAGACTCTCCCGGGCCTGTCTGAAGATTTCTTGCAAGAACACGACCGGGACCTGTTTGGAGTCGATCATATCCCGCAGCACGTTTCCGGGACCTACAGAAGGGAGCTGATAGATATCCCCAACCAGGATGAGCGCGGCGGTCATGGGAACCGCTTTGACAAGGTGATACATCAAAAAAGTATCTACCATGGACGCTTCATCCACAATCACTACATCAGCATCGAGCGGGTTTTTTTCGTTTTTCTGAAACCCGCCGCTCTTGAAGTTATAAGCAAGAAGGCGATGGATCGTTTTTGCCTCATGGCCCGTGACCTCCGAAAGCCTCTTGGCCGCCCGGCCCGTCGGTGCGCAAAGCAAGACCTCCTTTCCTGCCGCCTCAAAGATCGCCAGGATGGCCTTGACCAAGGTGGTTTTCCCTGTACCGGGTCCACCCGTGAGAATCGACACCTTTTGCGAAAGCGATGTGTGCAGGCCAATCCATTGTTCTTTTGAAAGCATAATGGCCAGCCTCTGTAGGACCAGTTTTTCTGTACGCCTGGCATCCATGCCAATGCCTTTTATGGGTACAGAAAGCAGGGCCTTAAGGCGGTTGGCCAGACCCACCTCAGCCGCGTAAAAAGCCTTCAAGTAGACCGCACCCCCACCCAAACCCTCCCCCCTGCCCGCTCGTGCCCTGTCCGCCTCGCTCCGGCCGTCCGCCATCAGTTGCGCCTCCCCGTCCGCAATCAGCTTCGCCTCAGGGGAATGCTGGGGGGGCTTGGCGGGAGGGTGGGCCTCGCAGTGGCAGGCGGGCTTCAAGGGGGAGGGCAGGGTGGGGGTTACAAAGTCTTCCAGCACAATGCGTCCGGATGCAGCCAGATTCCTGACAGCCGTCTCAAGGGCGGTGCGGTCTATCTCAAGGAGTGTTTCGGCCCGATCGAGTAGTTGATCATACAGGACAAACACATGTCCTTCATCAGACACCTTTTCCAGGACGTGCAAGATTCCTGCCTCGGCACGTATGATGGCATCCTTGGCAATGCCGACTTTTTCTGCAATCCGGTCAGCTATAAGAAAACCAATGCCAAATACGTCGGATGCCAGCCGATAAGGGTTTTCCCGCACCACCCGGATGGCGTTCTGGCCGTACTCCTTGAATATCTTGGCGCTATAGCCAGCGCTCACACCGTGGCCCTGAAGAAAGATCATAACGTCTCTGACCTCTCTTTGATCTTCCCATGCCTTGAGGATCATCTGAAGCCGCTTCTCGCCAATCCCTTCTACCCCAAGGAGCTTGTTGGGAAAACGCTCAATGACCTGGAGGGTTTTTTCTCGGAACCGGTCCACCAATTGCTTGGCCATAGCAGGGCCTATCCCCTTGATTAGGCCTGATCCCAGGTACTTTTCAATCCCGTCGATCTTGGCGGGAAGGCTAACAGTGTAACCATTGGCCTTGAACTGCTGGCCGTATTTGGGATGGATTTCCCAACTGCCCCAGAGCTTCAATACCTCGCCTGGTGCGATCCCTGCCAGTTGTCCCACGACTGTCACGAGTTCGGGGTTTCCCCTGACCTTCAACCTGGCTACTGTGTAGTGGTTCTCCTCGTTAAAGTAGACAATTCGTTCCAGGTGGCCTTCAATGGTTTCAGACATAGAGGTTTTCCGCGCGGAGATCAGTTGGCGATTGAGCGTATTTTAAATAAGTTAACGAACATAATGCGATATGTCAATAATCACCTAATTCTTTATGACATTGTTCAATATAATAGCTCGCTTTTTTTGAATCCTGTAATTTCAGCAAATATGAAAGAGCGCTCCTAAAGTTTCTCATATTCATATAACTTATTCCCAAACACAAGTTTAATTCTTCGCTCTCCGGGAAAAGCTCAACTCCTTTAGAAAGAATCTTTACAGCTTCTTCAAACTCCTTTCTGTTCTGTTTAATAAGCCCCAATCCCAGATAAGCTCGATGATTTGGATAATAAGTCAATGACTTGTTGAATAATTTTTCGGCAATGTTGTCTTTGTCTTTAATAGCCTCAATTTTCGAATAGTCGCCGTGGCTAAAGGTCATGCCAAGCCTTGACAAAAAATCAGAATGCATTTCATAAAGTTCTTCTTTTTCTATGAGGGTCACTGACTCAACGAAATGATTGATATTTTCGTATAACTCGGTTCTGAGTCTTTGCCCAAAGGCAAAAACTGATTCCTGCGATAAATTCGGATCTGTTTCAAAATAGTAAATACCTTCCATTCTTTTTAACCAGATGTCGTCGGTCAAATTAGACCTTTTCTGAAAGTCTAGATAAAGCTTGGTGCCTGGATATATCTCAAGGATATATAGTACGCAGATTAAGGGCTTTATCTGGTTTATTAAGTCAATGGTAGCTTGAATTGTTTCCCAGCTTTCCTCCGGAGAGCCGTATATGAAATAAGCCCGCGCTATGATCCCGTATTTGTGGGTTAGGGCAAAGGCATTTTTAACCTGATCAGTTTTGACATTTTTATTCAATAGGTCTCTTATTTTTTCAGAACCACTTTCGATTCCGTAACTTATTTGAGTGCAACCGGCTTTTCGCATCCAATATAAAATTTCCTCGTCAATATAACTAACCCGCGAGATAGCAACCCAGACAATTCTGAGATCTTTGTCAATAATTGTCTTACAGATTTCAATCACCTTGTTCTTGTTAATCGTAAAATTGTCATCTGAAACATAGAAGAAAGTGATACCTTTATTGTAGAGCAGTTCGATATGGCTAACGAAGTTTTCTGGTGAATGAAATCTTATCTTCCCTCCCCAGAACCTTGGGCTCCCACAAAAAGTGCATTTCCAGGGGCATCCCCGAGAAAATACCACATGCTGATACTCAAAATACTTTGCCGGGATTGGCAGGTCGTCAAGGTTTTGAATGACTTGAGCAGGTTTTGTTTTTACGATCTTTCCTTTTTTTCTAAAAGCGATTCCTTTAATATTTTTGGTATTTCTATAATTCCCTTTTTCAATTGACTTAACCAGATTCAAAAAAGCATATTCCCCTTCACCTATAACAACAAAATCTATTTGAGGAAAATGTTTCAGGAAATGTTTCCACAAAAAAGTCGCAGCAACGCCACCAAAAACGATCTTGACATCGGGATTGATTTGTTTGGCTATTTGAGCGATCTCTATGCCACCCCAACGATTCGCATTTAGAATAGAAAAACCAATGATGTCAGGCTTCTTTTCGAGCAAAACCTCAGCAATTTTTTGAGGCGTTTTATGGATATTATACCAATTCAACACTTCAACATCATAATGATTTTCTTTTAAAACAGCACCAATATAATAGACTCCTATGGGTACTGGTTTGATGTCTTCTTCTTGAGATCGATCATAAAGAGGATAAGGATAAATGAGTAATATCTTCATGCTCGTCATCGTTCCCTTCTTAAGGTCCCTGGGATGCCACCTCGAACTCCCCCCCATAGCCAGTCAGCTCTACATAACCTGACCCGGTCACCTTCTCGCCTGCCGCAGTGCCGGTCACCCCAACACTTCCTTCCCAATAGGTCACCTCCGTGCTTTGGGTTGTGGTCAGCTCCTGGTCCTTCAAATTTGGAATCACCCTGAGTCGCATGTGATAGGGAAACACCTCCACTTGCCAGCCCGAAGGGTACCGCACACGGGTTTGCCTGCTTTTCCAGAAATCGGTGGGCTTGATCCCAAAGGCCTCCTTAGGCAAGTGGACCGAGGTTCCATCGTCTTTCACCAGAGTTCCGCTTGAGAAAGGGTCTATGGAGCCGTCCCGACGCCGGAGTACATAAAGCATCAGTTCCTTATTACCTGAAAGCTGCAATCCCATCCAGTCCCATCCCACCTGGTTCTTTGACAGGATGTTTGAGCTGAACTCGTGGTCCATCCAGCTAAACCCCGAGACCGCAAGCCTGTTGCTGCCAAGTCTCAGGACGCCCCGGG
>DAOURD010000371.1:0-2708 GCA_030625295.1 Desulfobacterales bacterium
TGTGCTCCAGATTGGTTTTTGGGCAACGCCTATATTTTGGGATATCAATATGATGCCACCCAACATCCAGATGATATTTAAATTAAATCCCATGTTTTATATAGTTCAGGGATACAGAGAGTCTTTTATCTACTTTTCTCCTTTTTGGAAACACCCATATCAGACCCTGTATTTTTGGTTGGTGGCTACAATAATATTTGTGGGCGGCGCATTAATATTCAAGAGATTGAAACCACAATTTGCCGATGTTTTGTAGTGGCATTTGCGGGCTTCGCAACGGTTTTCCCCTGGGCCAGTGTTGGCCAAGGGAAAGAACTTGTCTGTGCCTGTCTGTGTGGGTCTGTGGCTAAAATTATGAGTGAAGATATAGTTATCAGTATTAAGAATCTGACTAAGACCTATAGGCTTTACTCCAATCATGCCGATAGGGTTAAAGAGACCTTCAACCCTTTCCGAAAAAAGTACCACCACCCCTTTAACGCCCTGACCGATGTCTCGTTCAACGTAAAGAGAGGTGAAATGCTTGCCATTATTGGTCAAAACGGTAGCGGGAAATCAACTCTGCTCCAAATTATATGTGGCATCTTGCAACCAACATCAGGAAGCGTTGAAATCAATGGAAGAATATCCGCCCTTCTTGAACTCGGGGCTGGGTTTAATCCTGAATTTACAGGACGACAAAATATATATATGAATTGCGCAATCCTCGGTTTGACACATGAGGAGATAGAGGCCCGTCTTGATGATATTATCAGCTTTGCCGGGATTGGTGATTTTATTGATCAGCCGGTCAAAACCTATTCCAGCGGTATGTATATGCGTCTGGCCTTTTCTATTGTCATCAGTGTGGACCCGGATGTTCTGATCGTCGATGAGGCCCTGAGCGTAGGGGACCACGCATTCCAACAAAAGTGTGTAGACCGGATGATGGAGTTCAGGGAAGCGGGCAAAACGATCGTCTTCTGCAGCCACAGTATGTATTTAATAAATGAATTATGCGCCAAGACCGTATGGCTGTGTAACGGTCGGGCACGCAGTCATGGTAAGACCTCAAAAGTAATTTCCGAGTACCTGGCATATCTGGACGAAAGAGCCGGGAAAGATGATGCCGTAATCGACCCAACCCCCGTAGAAAGTTCCTCTCCACCGGAGATCATTATTGAAGATATGCGCTTTCTGGATGACAAGGGAAGGCCGCTTGAATATGTTAAGCAGTTTCAACCTGTGGTATTCCAGATCAGGACCCGGTGTACTGGTCTACCGCTAAAAGGTCATCTGAGTATACTGTTTGAGCGTCCGGATGGCCAGGTGGTTTTTGGAACCACGACCAAAATTTCCGGTCTGAAGCCGGTTGAATTCGCCGGTGAGCAGGTTATGGAACTTGTCATTCCGTCAATCCCCCTGGTCGGAGGGAGTTATCGAGTAAAAGCGATAGTCGGCGATCAGCATGCCCTCAGGCCCATCCATGAAATGAGCAGCGCACCATTCCAGATAGAGAGCGACCACCCTGAGATTGGTATGTTATGGATTGAACACCACTGGCGATTTCCCGAAGCTAAAGTAACTAACCTGTGTGATTAATTTGAAGACACTTGCCATCACAGTCAACTACAAGGCTGCGGGCCTGACATTGCGGGCAGTGCAGTCGGTGCTCGATTCTGCATCCCTGGGTCCGGTACAGGTGGTGGTAGTAGACAATAGCGAGGACAGAAATGAGTTAGAAAGATTACGTTCAGATCTCCCGTCAGGCGTGGTGTTACTGGTGAGCCCGGAAAATATCGGCTTTGGACGCGCCTGCAATCTGGCTTTTAAAGAATTTCCAGGGGAACTCATCCTTCTTATCAATCCGGATGCCAGATTGTTGCCCGGTTGCCTGGCCCGTTTGCAGAAGACGCTGTTATCTGATAAGAGGGTTGCCGCTGTCGGGCCAAGGATCTTCTGGGATGAAGGATCCAAGTTTTGCCTTCCGCCATCCTATCCGCCGAATTTATTCATATTCAAGCCTGTTTTGAGCGCATGGGGCCCTGGGGCAAACATCAACAGGATTGTGAGCGCTTTCTGGCGGCGTTATTCCATAAAGATATGGCGCGCCGGCCAGCCGGTAAAAGTAAACAACTTGTCCGGCGGGCACGTTCTCTTGAAGCGGGAGGCTGTCCGGAAGGCGGGCGGGCCTGCCCGCCATCGCTTTCGCTCAGGTGAGGTGGGCGGGCTCTTTGATCCCCGGTTCTTTCTCTATTTTGAAGACACAGATCTTTTTATCCGCCTAAAGAAGGCAGGCTATAGTCTTATCATCGAACCCAGGGCTGAGGTGATTCATCATTATGACCAGTGCGGACAACGCAACTGGGAGGAGAAAAGAGCGCTTATGGCCAGGTCCCACCGGATATTTTTGGAAAAGCATTGCAAGGGTTGGAAATCTCGCGTGAAAAAGATCCTGGATCATTTTAAGGCCCTTGCACAGCCGGATAGAAATCAACTCAGAGTACCTGATTTCACCTCCCCTTTTGTTTTGGAGGTACCGGAAAAGCTGCGCAAGGGCTGGCTCTTCGAGTGGAGCCCTAACCCTGATTTTGTGCCTGCCGCGGGTCGGTTTGGAAATGGCCCCTGCATGGATTTTCCGGAAGCGTGCTGGGCCATGTTGGCTTCTGGGCAATATTTCGGGAGATTGGGGAGGCCGAAGGGAATTGGCAAAGACTCGCAAGTGGTGT
>DAOURD010000368.1:0-2749 GCA_030625295.1 Desulfobacterales bacterium
ATCAGAACTGATGGGTCAATAGCGTTTTCGGCCTCATCATCCGCATTCTGCAACAGTTCCAAAAGCTGGCGGCCATTATATTCCTTACTACGTTCGATCTCACGGCGATACGCACCAGTCATGTTCAGGACTTTAGTAACATAGCTCTGCTCTATCTTACCAAGTTCGAGATTTACCCATTCTTGCATGTTAGCTACGGAATCCATATATCACCGAGAAAAATTGAGTATAATTTAAGGAAATGGTTTTAAAGTAGAAATTTTCTATTTTTAATGTGTTTTTTACAAATGAAGTCATATACCTCCGGCATAGCCGGAGGCTTGAAAAGCTCTGGGGCCCCTCGAAGGGGCTGAAAAAAACAAAACCGAGTCACTCGTCTTGCCGTCACGGCTCCTCAAATGATGGCAAGTTCTTTCCACATGTGTGACCTGGTCGCGAAACCACCAAAGGGATAAGTGCCCCGCACCTGCCCGCCATTGCCTTGTGTGTGGGCATTGTAACCCCGGTGTGACCCAGGCGTTGGCAGGCGGGGAGGGGGCACGCTACTTGTAGCGTAGGGGCTCCGTCCCCCACAAAATGGGCCAAAAGCATACTCCCGGAAATATCAAACTCTGGGAGTCCCCCGGCATAGCCGGGGGTTTACCCTTGATTAATTAGGACAAAGCCCTCAAGTTCGATGTCTAAAGGCTGCTTCAGGCGCTATGCTCAACAGGGTCAGCCTCAGAACTGCGCTGGAGCAACCAGTCGAGCCGGTTGATGGCCTGGACATAAGCCTTGGCGCTGGCCTTGAGTATGTCAGTGCTGGATCCCCGACCCACAGCACGAAAACCCTCGCGAGACACCCGCACAGTCGCAATGCCCATGGCCTCCTTGGTCTCGGTCACAGCCTTGACCTGAAAGTCCTCAAGTTTGTGATAAACACCAGCTACTTTGTCAATCGCCTTAAAGATAGCATCGATAGGCCCATCACCCTGAGCAGTCGCCTCCAGAATGACTTCCTCCCGTCGCAGCCTCACCCTGGCCTCAGGAACCTCTCCATTGCCCGTGGTCAGTTTGTATGATTCAAGGCCGTATAGTTTACTGTGATCTAAATGGGCAAAGATCGCGTCCTGGACTATGACAGCCAGATCTTCATCATAGACTCGCTTTTTCTTGTCGGCAACAGAGAGGAACTGACTATAAACAGCTTCAAGCTCTTGTTCCGGAAGATCGTAGCCTATTTCCGAGATCTTCTGCCTGAGGGCATGTCTGCCCGATCTTGCCGTAAGAACCATGGCATGTTCGCTGATCCCCACATCTTCGGGGCGGATAGCTTCGTACGTGGCACGGTCTTTGAGGATGCCATCCTGGTGGATGCCAGAAGAATGGGAAAAGGCATTCGAGCCTACAATGGCCTTGTTGGCCTGGACTGGCATCCCCATCAATCGGCTGACCAACTTGCTGGTCTTCATGATCTCACGGGTGTTCACCGTGGTGAAGAATCTGAAATAGTCCTTCCGCGTCTTGATGGCCATGACAATTTCCTCTAAGGAAGCATTCCCCGCCCTTTCTCCAAGGCCGTTCATGGTGCACTCCACCTGTCTTGCTCCGTTTTCAATGGCCGCTAAGGTGTTGGCGGTGGCAAGGCCCAGGTCGTTATGGCAATGAACACTGAGCACGATTTTGTCGATGTCTGAAACCTCTCGCTTGAGATAAGCAATGAGCTGGCCGAACTGCTCGGGAACTGCATAGCCAACTGTGTCCGGGATGTTGACGACTGTAGCACCAGCAGCAATAACCTGCTCCACTACCTTAGCCAGATATTCTAGATCAGTCCTGGAAGCGTCCTCAGGGGAGTATTCTATCTCAGGACACAGAGATTTGGCATATTCTAAGGCCTCCAGTCCCCGCTCTAATTGCTTTTTTCGATCTGTACCAAACTTTTTCTGGATATGAATATCTGATGACGGTAAGAAGACGTGAATACGAGGTTTTTCAGCACCTTTTATTGTGTTCCAGGCTGTTTCAATATCTTGGCGAACAGCACGCGCCAATGCCACGATAGTAGGACCCTTAACCCTTTCGGCAATCGCCTTCACAGCCTCAAAATCACCCGGAGATGAGATCGGGAATCCGGCCTCAATCGCATCTACCCCCAAACGCGCCAGTTGCAGGGCGATCTCCAGCTTTTCTCGTGGATTAAGGCATGCCCCTGGAACCTGTTCGCCATCCCTCAAAGTGGTGTCAAAAACAAAGATTTTTTCCATTGGTTCCTCCCCTTATAAAATCGCTTCGCAATTTTATACAACGCGGCTTCGCCGCTCAAAAAAAGAAAAATCCTATCATGCTATGCAATTTAGACGCCACAGTCCCTTAACCGCACGGTCACCACAAAAAAGGCCGCAGGTTTTGCTGCCTGCGGCCCATCATTGTCTGGATTGTGCGTTGATTACCGGAGGCAAGCCTCTTCCCGAAGAAGCCCAAGAAGAAGCAAAAGCTCAAGCGGTAACAAACGCATAACGGATCCTCACCCAAAAAAGTCCTTAATACAACATGAAGAAAATCATAGTATCTGCCAGATGTCAATACATTTATTCGCTTGAGACGAATACTGTTTCTTTTTTGTGCTACCCGACCGATTCATCAAGTCCGCCAGAATATCTAAAAACACAAATCAAGCATATCACCAAAGATGAACAAGGACAATTCAAAGGTCATTCTCTAGTTGGTTTGTTAGTTCTGGAAAAACAAGCCTCTGATCAGCATAAAT
>DAOURD010000336.1:0-3011 GCA_030625295.1 Desulfobacterales bacterium
TGACGTCTCGGAACTTCTACAACTTATTGAAATTTATAGGGCTTTAGTCGAGTAATTAAGTAATCAAGTTGTAAGGTAGTTGAAACAATCAACCACTCAACTACTCGACCACTCGACCAAATTTCAGATAAAGCCAAATCCCGAGTGATCGGGGGACGGAAAGTCACGGGTCTTAGTTGAGACAAAGACAGCCGGACTGCCTGAAAGTAGCCCGGCTGTCTTTTTTTTGTGAAAAGTTTTTCCTCTACAATGGAAACGGATTTCACACAAGTGGCATTTTATTACCACTCTATCATCCGGAGCGGGCGTTGTTTGCGCATTCTAACTTATTGATAGAGTTGGAAATATTACATTCCAGCGCTATTTTGGACTCATCGGCACAAATGCTGCAATGTCTTAATAGCCCGAACTCTGGGGCTTCGCCCTGTTCGAGTTTGCAACAGGGCAGACAAATAATTGGACGTCTCGGAATTTCTACAACTTGTTGAAATTCCAGCGACTTTGGTCGAGTAGTTAAATAGTCGACCTGCCCGCTGGTGCCATTTGCCTGCCCGCCATTGCCAGAGATGCTAGCATGTACCCTGCATGCCGTATATGGCCATGGCAGGCGGGTGCCGCCGTTACAATTACCCGGTAAACCAGGCGTTGGCAGGCATGGTTGTCGAGTCGTAAGGCCCTTAAACCCCTGGCCCAGACCCTGGCCCAGACTGGGTTTTTTACTCTGTGGCATTCTCCAGTTTCTGTCGCGCCAGGGCGGGCCGGGTTTGCTTTGCATCAGCATTTTCGATTCGCTGTCGCACCAGGGCGGGCACTCGACCAATTGCGGAACGAAGTGGAGCTAAGTTCAATCAAGGATTTGACGGACTCTGTATGAAGAAGATTCTGGTCAGCCCTGCCCACTCAAACCGTATCCGCCTCGCCAGGGCGGTTGCGGCCCCCCCCGCCTGCTACCCGCCTGCCGTCGCCTGGTATAGCGGGCAGCTTGAATGCCGGCATGCATGGCAATGGCGGGCAGGTCGCCCGGCAAAGTGTACAGCTTATATGCCGGCATGCATGGCAATGGCGGGCAGGCTTTCAATTGTGGTAATGGCTGCTGCCCTGATCGCTATCTTTTCTGCCACGGCAACTGCTGCGCTCATGACAGAATGTTGCTTTGACTGCCATGTTGTTCACGCATGGCAGGATAAAACAGAGAGGGAGGAAGCTGCCGAGAGGGCTGCTGAGAGAGCCGCTGCAATTGCCAGGCGCCCCACAGGCCTGTTGTACGCATCTGTCCTGGAAGAAGCCTGTGAGGCGTGCCATGCGGATGCAGACAGCCATACCCTTCGCAAGGCAGGGCTGAACACGGTGCCGATTGTAAAGAATAAAAAAGAACCGGAAGTCTTACTGGCAGGCGGCAATTTTTACTACGCATCAGGGAAAGCGCATTTTGAAAAAGCAGGCGGCGCGTGTACCTCGTGTCACAGGGACGTGAGGCACCATGCTACCAAGGCTGGGTATCGTTTTCTTGGGCCGGATACTGAAGGGATTGGAGACCCCCAATACGAATACGGGGAGGGGCATAACATATACCAGAGCGGTGATCAGTACTGTTCTGCATGTCATGCCGGTTTCTGCGGCACCGATAACCAGAAATCTGAGGAAAGTTGGATTCGCCACCCCACGAATACGCCCGTTCCGATGGAAGGACAATACGAAACCTACGTTTACAGGAAAGACATTCCGGTGGGTTACCCTGACCCGAGCAGCCCTGACAGGGCTAGCGCACACGTGATGTGTATATCGTGCCACCGTCCTCACGGGACGCCCAATCCCTATCTACTCAGGTGGGATTATAAGGCGTTGGGACCGCGGGACGGCAAGAATGACAATGGCTGTTTTGCCTGCCACCGGCAAAAGGCCAAAAGGGAGATGTAGATGTAATCGTTCACCGCAGAGATCGCAGAGAAGAGAGATGATAAAGCAGTTGAATAGGATCACAGAGATGGTTATCGGGGCGGGGATGGCAGTCCATCGGGAGCTCGGTCCTGGTCTGCATCAATTTCAAAAACTCTTACCGCAGAGTACGCAGCCTCCGGCCCGTAGGGACACGGGCCTACGCCCCGGAGGGAGATCGCAGAGGACCTTGATCATCCTGCTGGCAGCCGCGGTCATGATCGCGGGCTTTTCCCACCCGGCCTCACCAGTAGTCAGCTCTGTTGTGTGTGACGACTGTCACACCATGCACGCAAGCCAGGAGGGTCAATTGCCTGTTAGTTTTGTACAAGATGGTTCGGAGACTACTCATGCCCACCTGACGGTAGCCTCATGCCTTGGCTGTCATGGTCTTCACAGATCCACGGTAGGGGGTGCGCCAAACATCTTTGCTGAGATTCCTGCAGAAATGACAGCCGCCGGCACATTTGCGCCAGATGTAGTTGATAATACTGAAGACGACTATCACAAGGTGCACAATGTTAGGGACATAACCACCTGGAGCCATGATGAGCGGGAACTGCTTTATATGACCCCTGGCGTAGATACATCCCGTGAGTATATAGACCTTGATGGAGCCAGTGAGTTGTACTGTGCGGGCTATCGAGGTTGCCATGGCCGGCACCACAGGAGTTGTGACACCAGCGACAAAGGCATCAAGGGCTTCCATCACGGTGTGTATGAGGGATATCGGTATCTCCAATTTTATGATAATGCCAATCACACCCCGATCAAAGGAAAAGGTTCGCCCGACTGGGAGTACGAGGGTGCAGACGAGAACAACCATAACGTATATTATGCTATGGACACTATGGGTGCTTTTACTAACGACTCTATCAGCGCGTTTTGCGCACTGTGCCATGGGGACTTCCACGGCGATGATGATGATGAAGTAAGAAGCGGTGGTAACTGGATTCGACATCCGACTGAAAACTTGCTCTCTGTGCCTAGTTTCACCACGGACAGTGTGATTGTGGACGTGAAGAACAATCCGTTTGGATTCCACGGGTACTACTACGATGCTGTGTTCTACAGAT
>DAOURD010000348.1:0-2922 GCA_030625295.1 Desulfobacterales bacterium
AATGTTGGGACGACCCTCGTGCATCTTGCGGATCGGCTCGGACTCAATGCCGTGGTCTGCCAGGAACCTGCGGGTCCCTTCGGTCGCCTTGATCTTAAAGCCAAGTTCGTCAAACCGCCTGCCTACTTCCAGGACGGCGTCCTTGTCTTTTTCGGATACGGTGATAAGTACCGTCCCTTCAGAAGGAAGCAATTGTTGAGCCGCCTCCTGGGCCTTATAAAAGGCGAGACCAAAACGGTCCGCAAGCCCGAGGACTTCGCCCGTGGATCGCATCTCCGGTCCCAGGAGCGGGTCAACCTCCGGGAACATGTTAAAGGGGAAAACCGCCTCCTTGACGCCAAAGTGAGGTATCGATTTGGGCTTGATATCAAGGTCGGCAAGCTTTCTCCCCAGCATGAGCTGGGTGGCCAGCCGGGCCATGGAAATGTTGCAAACCTTTGAAACCAGGGGCACCGTCCGGGAGGCACGAGGATTGGCCTCAAGGATGTAGACGACATCATTTGCTATGGCATACTGGATGTTCATCAGACCGATCACACTGAGTTCCACGGCGATCTTTTTCGTATACTCATAAATCGTATCGATGTGTTTGGCAGGGATACTGATGGGTGGAATCACACAGGCCGAGTCACCAGAGTGGACTCCGGCCAGCTCGATATGTTCCATCACAGCAGGCACAAAGGCGTCCGTGCCGTCTGAAATGGCATCTGCTTCGGCCTCAATGGCGTTTTCCAGGAATTTGTCAATCAAGATCGGCCGCTCAGGCGACACATCCACTGCCGCGGCCACATAGTGCTCAAGCATCTCCTCGTCGTGGACAACCTCCATGGCCCGCCCTCCAAGGACGTACGAGGGTCGGACCATGAGAGGATAGCCGATTCTTTCAGCCACATCAAGGGCCTCTTTTAGGGTACTCGCCATGCCTGATTCAGGCTCGGGGATGCCGAGCTTTCTCATCATCTTGCGAAAGCGATCCCGGTCCTCAGCGAGATCTATGGTCTCAGGGGAAGTGCCAATGATCTTGACACCAGCCTCGGCCAGTTCATTGGCAATATTCAAGGGGGTCTGCCCGCCGAACTGGACGATCACCCCTTCTGGCTTTTCCTTCTCGTAGATGCTCAAGATATCTTCGACCGTGAGTGGCTCGAAGTAGAGCTTATCTGAGGTGTCGTAGTCGGTTGAGACGGTCTCAGGGTTACAGTTGACCATGATCGACTCGAACCCCTCGTCGCGCAGTGCAAAGGCAGCGTGAACACAACAGTAATCAAACTCGATCCCCTGCCCGATACGGTTAGGCCCGCCGCCCAGGACCATGATCTTGCGCCTCTTGCTCGTTTCCACCTTGTCAGGGGCATTGTAGGTGGAGAAATAGTAGGCAGCATCCTCCACACCGCTCACCGGCACAGGCTCCCACGCCTGGACCACGCCCAAAGAAGTGCGCCGCTGCCTGATGTCCATTTCAGGGATACCGAGGATCTCAGACAGGTACCGGTCTGAAAACCCGTCTTTCTTGGCCTGCACCAGCAGCTCGTCGGGCACAACGTTCCCCTTGTATTTCAGGACCTTCTCCTCAAGTGCCACCAGTTCCTTCATCTGCTCAATGAACCAGGGCTTAATAAAGGTCCGCTCATAAAGCGTATCCACGCTGGCTCCCTTTCTGAGGGCCTCGTACATGATGAATTGCCGCTCGCTCGACGGCTCGGCCAGCAGATCCATCAATTCATTGAGCGGTTTATCATTAAAGTCCCTGGCAAAACCCAGCCCGTAGCGACCGTTTTCCAGGGATCGAATCGACTTCTGAAAGGCCTCCTTGTAATTCTTGCCAATGCTCATGACCTCGCCCACAGCGCGCATCTGTGTGCCCAATCTATCTTCAGAGCCCTCAAATTTTTCAAAGGCCCACCGGGCAAACTTTACCACCACATAGTCGCCCCACGGCGCATACTTGTCCAGGGTACCCTCTCGCCAGTAAGGAATCTCATCGAGCGTCATGCCTCCCGCCAACATGGCTGAGATAAGGGCGATGGGAAAACCAGTGGCCTTGGAGGCAAGGGCCGAAGAACGGGAAGTCCTCGGATTGATTTCAATCGCCACCACACGGCTGGTCTTGGGGTCATGGGCAAACTGTATGTTGGTGCCGCCGATGACCTTTATAGCCTCGACAATGTCATAGGACCATTTTTGAAGCCGCTCTTGCAGTTCAGGGTCGATCGTGAGCATGGGGGCAGTGCAATAGGAGTCGCCCGTGTGTACACCCATGGCGTCAACATTCTCTATAAAACAAACGGTAATCATCTGGTTCTTGGCATCCCGGACGACTTCCAGTTCCAGTTCCTCCCACCCCAGGACCGACTCTTCCACCAGCACCTGACCCACGAGGCTTGCCGAGATGCCTCGACTGGCAATGGTTCGCAGTTCTTCCACATTGTACACCAGGCCGCCGCCGGTTCCTCCCATGGTGTAAGCAGGACGGATGACTACCGGGTAGTCGAGTTCAGCGGCAATCTTTTCAGCCTCCTCTACGCTAAAAGCCGGTTTGCTCCTGGGTATCTCGATACCGAGCCGGTTCATGGTATCCTTGAATGCAATCCGGTCCTCGCCACGCTTGATAGCATCGACCTCAACGCCAATTATCTTTACCCCGTATTTTTCGAGCACGCCCGTCCGGGCCAGCTCTGAGGAAAGGTTCAGGCCGGACTGGCCGCCCAGGTTGGGAAGCAAAGCGTCCGGCTTCTCTTCTTTTATGATCTCTGTCATGGTCCGGAGGTTCAAAGGTTCAATATAGGTCACGTCGGCCATGCCAGGGTCGGTCATGATGGTCGCCGGGTTGGAATTGACCAACACAACCTCATAACCGAGTTTGCGAAGGGCCTTGCATGCCTGGGTGCCGGAATAGTCGAACTCACAAGCCTGGCCTATGAC
>DAOURD010000177.1:0-4457 GCA_030625295.1 Desulfobacterales bacterium
ACTTCCTCACGGAGACAACCGACTATATCAGCTATATGGCCAACGGAAAGATTTCTCTTGACGAGGAAAGCATTCCCCACACCCACGTACACACCCACAAACACGGGAGATATGCCCACAAACATAGTCTCGGCGGGCCACACAAAGAGAGGACTTAGCTGCGCTTCGCTCCGCAATTGGCCTGCCCTGGTGCACTCTTCATATATACAAGCATATAGCCAATTAGCCAGGTCTGGGCCAGGGTCGAGTAGCCTGCCCGCCATTGCCCTGCATGCCGGCATACAGGGAGTATACTGTGACAGGCGTTGGCAGGCGGGTCGAGTCGTTAAGTAGTCGAGTGGTTAACCGGTTTACCATTTTCCAACTGGACCACTTGACTAATCGACTAAAGTCGTAGGAATTTCAATAAGTTGTAGAAATTCCGAGACGTGGACTTAGTTCGCTACGCTCACAATTGGAATACTGGAATACTGGAATACTGGGATGGTGGAATAAAAGGCGGCGGGTTTGGGCGGCGGTGAAAAGTGCAAAGCCACAAAATTTTTTCGTTGGTTCTCTTGACAGGGGGGACAAAATACAGTATAGATCCAACTCCTAAGAATTGGGGGCTGAAGCTCCTAGTCATTGGTCCAATAATTTAGAACCCAAAAAGCCATGAAGGTTCAGGTCACCAGAAGGTGCCAATCCTCGTGGCTTTTTTTTGGGGGGAAAAAACTTTTTTAGGAGAAGGAGGTCATTATGAAAAAGGGTACTTTCTTGGTTCTCTTCCTGGTACTAACTCTTGTGACGGCAGGGCGGGCTTCGGCTCATTATGGGATGGTCATTTCCTCTGACCAGATGGTGATGCAAGGAGAAGATACGAATATCAAACTGCATCTTTTGTTCTGGCATCCCTTTGAGGGCCATGGGATGGAACTGGTAAAGCCTGCAAAGTTTGCTGTGGTGGTCAGTGGCAAGGAGACAAATCTGACAGGCTCTCTCAAACCCACCAGAACAAAAGGGCATCAGACATGGACTGCAAGCTACAAGATCAAGCGACCCGGTGTTTACGTGTTTTATATGGAGCCTCAACCTTACTGGGAACCCGCAGAGGACTGCTACATTATCCACTACACGAAAGTCGTGGTTACCGCATTTGGCGATGACGAGGGGTGGGACGAGGAGATTGGACTCAAGACCGAGATTGTTCCCCTGTCCAAACCTTATGGCCTTTACGCTGGTAACGTTTTCCAGGGGATCGTAAAGCTTGACGGCAAACCTGTACCGTATGCCGAGGTTGAGGTGGAGTATTATAACAAGGATGGCAGATACGCGGCCCCTACCGATTACATGGTGACTCAAACCATTAAGGCTGACAGCAACGGCGTTTTTACCTATGCCGCACCAAAGGCTGGCTGGTGGGGTTTTGCCGCCCTGAACACCTCGGACACTAAGAAAAAACACCAGGGTGAGGACAAGGATATCGAGCTGGGAGCAGTCCTATGGGTGAAATTTCACGACATGAAGTAGTGAGAAAAGCAAGTTAAATTACCGCCACCAGAGGTGGTGGCTTGTTTTATTAGCCCTGAACTTTAAAAAGCTGCTCGAGGAAATAGACGCTTACATCAGGCAAAATCATGGTAGGGATGGTCATCTTCAGGATCATACAGGGCATCATAGTATTCAATCACCTGAGCATGTTCGACGGCCCTAAATCTATGGGCACACATCGGCCTTATTTCAACCCTGTGTCCGGAGCGCAACCGGATGGTTGTTTTTTCATCGGTCTCAAGATCTACCAAGGAGACTTCTAACTCACCTGAAATCACATAGAAATGTTCGGTCTTCACTTTGTGGTAATGGCCACCCCTAAAGTGATTCTCTCCCGGATTCAGTGAAAAATACCCAAGGTGCTTGAAGGGTTGGCCATCCACAATCAAGGCCAGTTCGCCTCTGTGCTGCAGGAGCCTCTTTTCTCTTAAGAATTCTTCAGTCACCGGAAGTTCTTCGATCTTAATCTTTTCAGTCATAACAAAATCCTCACCAGTAATGCTTTTTGTACTGGCGATAGTACTCGGCAGTAATCCATAATCACTGATCCAGGAATTCTCTCACCTTCTTGAGCATATCTTTGAGATTATATGGCTTGCCGATAAACCCGGCAGCGCCAGATTCGAGCGTTTCCTTTACCTTGCCGATGCTCGGATAGCCACTGGCAATGATCACTTTGACTTCGGGGTCAATTTTAAGAAGTTCCTGCAAGCATTTGTGCCCACCCATGCCAGGCATGCCAACGTCCAGGATCACCAAATCAATCCGGTCCTTTTCCGTCTTATAGATCTCAACGGCCCATTCCCCGCTTTTAGCCGTGATGGCTGTGTAACCATACTGCCTTAACATATCATGTCCAAGATCCAGAAGAGTCTCTTCATCATCAACAAGGAGTATTGTTTCATGGCCACCACATATTTCTGCTTCCTTTTTAGGCTCTACTTCTTGGTCTACGTCATTAGCCTCTAATACTGGAAAATAAATCTTAAAGACCGTCCCCTGTCCAGGCTCACTGTAACACATGATGTGGCCACCATGACTTTTTACAATACCGTAAACCATGGCCAGACCAAGCCCTGTTCCCTTGCCTAATTCCTTTGTGGTGTAAAAAGGTTCGAATATGTGTTCCAATATCTCCTTGTCCATGCCATGTCCGGTATCCGAAATACTCACCAGGACATATTCCCCGGGGACGGCTTCCAAATGGACCTTACAGTATGTTTCATCCAGGATCACGTTTTTCGTTTCAAAAACAAGTTTGCCCCCATCCGGCATGGCATCCTTGGCATTAATCCCCAAATTCATCATGATCTGTTCAAGCTGGATAGGATCTGCATTGATGGTCTTAAGGTCTTGGGCCAAATGCAATTCAATATCTATCATCTTGGGAATCGTTCTCTGAAGTAGCGTGTAGGCCTGTATTACTTCCCGATTAAGATCCATTGGCCTCAACTTGCTTTCCACTTTCCTGCCAAAAACGAGAAGTTGTCTGGTCAGTTCAGCAGCCCTCCGAGTTGATTTGTCAATCTGGTTCAAATAACGACTCTCGGGCTCCTTTCCCTCGTTTTTCATTGACAGCAGTTGAACATAACCCGATATAGCCTGAAGAATATTGTTGAAGTCATGGGCAATGCCGTCAGCCAGGGTGCCAATGGCCTCCATCTTCTGAGCGTGCTGGAGTTGGGCTTCCAATTTCTTTTTTTCTTCCTCGGCCCGCTTGCGATCCGTGATGTTATGCATCAAGCCCTGAAGAAAGAGAGGATTGCCAGTTTCATCCCTGACCATAATTGCTTCATCCCTAAACCAGATGGTGTGACCGTCTTTGGTTAACATTCGATATTCAGAAACAAAGGGGCTGCCGCTTTCATGACTTAATGCTACTTCTTTGAGTACGCGCTCTCGGTCTTCAGGATGAAGCTGTTTATCCCAGATATTTGGATCTTTTTCATACTCCTTTGGTGAAAAGCCCAGCATCCGTTCGATTTGAGGACTGACATAGAGAGTTGTGCTTGTCTCATCCAGTGCGGCAGTATACGTAATGGCCGGAAGTTGCTCTACCAGGGTCCGATACCTGACTTCTGACTCTCTGAGCGCCTCCTCTGCCCGCTTGCGCTCGCCTATTTCTTCATTGAGTTGCCGTGCGTATATTATTGATTGTTCATAAGCAATTTCCGTTCGCTTAATAGTGTCACGTAGCTCCTCCTCAGCTCGCTTGCGCTCGGCGATCTCTAACCGCAATTTCTCATTGGACTCCAAGAGTTCAGCCGTACGTCCTCGCACACGTATTTCCAGCTCGTCGCGGGCTTTTTGCAATGCCTCCTTGGCTCGCTTTCGGTCTGTGATATTGCGGGAAACCTCCACCACCATCTTTGGCCGGCCATTGCTGTCCCATGCAGCCACACTGGCCTTACACCAGAATATCATACGCTTCCCGTCGGCCCTAATTACTTCTGTTTCATGCTCGTGAACCTTCCCATCTTCAAAAGATTTCGTCACCACGCATGGCTCGCAAGGTTTGTCATACCCATGGTAAGCGCTATAGCACTTCTTGCCAACCAGGTCCGGCCCGAACAATTCCCTTGCAACATCGTTGGCCCACACAATGTTGTGTTGCTCGTCCATCATGCTCATGTGATCTGTCACCGAAGCAATAATCCCTGCCAGCTTCTCCTCACTTTCCCTCAGCGCCTCATCCGCCCGCCTGCGCTCAACGGCTTCCTTTTCCAACTCCTTGACCTTTTCTTCCAATTCTTTATAGGTCAGCTTTTTGCCAATCACAACACCCTCCAAATCATTTTTCTTCCTCAAAACCGTTCACGACATTCTATTTACCGCTTTTCAAATTCATATTCTCTCTGCGTTCTTTGCGCACTCTGCGGTGAACTATTACTCTTCCTTGAAACGCGGAACGGATCGTCGCATGCGTT
>DAOURD010000375.1:0-2657 GCA_030625295.1 Desulfobacterales bacterium
CCTATGCGCGTACGGTTGAGGCTCATTTTGGCCAGCCCCAGGACATGGAGTGGGTCATGGACCAAAAGGGCAGGTTGTATCTCCTCCAGTCCAGGACGTTGCGTGTGGCCTTTGCAGGGGCCTTGGCCGATCAGAAACGGCCAAGGGTGCCCAAGGGGCACAGGGTTCTTTTGGATAAGGGGACCATTGCTTGCCGCGGTGCTGGTGCAGGCCCTGTTTATATTGTCAACCGCGAAGAGGATCTGGCCAATTTTCCCGAAGGTGGCGTGCTGGTAGTGAGACACACCCCTCCCGAGTTTGCCATGGTGCTTGAAAAGGCCGCTGCTGTTATTTCGGACATCGGAACGGTTCTCGGGCACCTCGCAACGGTGGCCAGGGAGTACAATGTGCCGACTATTTTCAATACCGAGAACGCCACCAAAGCCCTTAGAAATGGTATGCAGGTGACAGTGGATGCGGTATATGCCAATGTTTATGAAGGGGTCGTTGAAGAAATACTTAAGGGGAAAAAGACTGCTGACGCTTTTGCGGCCTCGCCCGTCCTGAAGCAACTCCGAGACATATTGCAAATCGCAACCCCTTTGAATTTGACAGATCCACGGAGTCCCGATTTCACTCCCAAAGGATGCAAGACGCTTCACGATATTACCAGGTTTGCCCATGAAGTCTCTCTGCGGGCCATGTTTGATTTTAGCAAAGAGACTCATTTTTCTGACAGATCGACCAGGCAATTGGTCTGCGAAGTCCCCATGCAGTGGTGGATTATTGATCTGGAAGATGGTATCAAAGAGGGTGTGAAAGGGAAAAAGGTCAGAATTGAAGATATTGTATCTATCCCTATGCGAGCTGTGTGGGAAGGTATGACGGCGTTGCCCTGGGAAGGCCCTCCGCCGGTGGACACGAAGGGGTTCCTTTCTGTTATGTTTGGTGCCATGACTGACCCAAGCGTGGACCCTGCCGTGCGAAAGCGCTTTGTCGATAAGAACTATATCATTATCTCCAAACACTTTTGCAATTTGAGTGCTCGGCTGGGATTTCATTTTTCTACCACAGAGGCGTATCTTGGAGATCAGGAGACTCAGAACTATATTACCTTCATATTTACGGGGGGCGCCGCTGATGCTGGACGCAAAAACCGGAGAGCTGCCCTTATCTCAAGAATCCTGGAGCGGTTTGATTTCCGTGTTGAGGTGAGAGAAGATGCCATACTTGCCCGTATTGAGGGACATAAACAGGCTTTCTTGGAAGAGCGGCTAAAGGTCCTGGGGCACGTCATAATCCACACGCGGCAGATGGATATGGTCATGTACAACGACAAAATGGTGAACTGGTATTACAAGGATATGTTGAAAGGGATCGAGTCTTTTGTGAAGGAATAGCCCTTGAAAAAATACTTCGAATACTTTGCTCGAAAGCCGGGCCTGCGCGTTGTGAGCATCGTCATCCTTATTCTCCTTGGGAGCGCACTTTTTCTCGGAGTGCTCTCAGCCCGGGAAATGAAGAGGATGATCAGTGAGGACTTTAATGCCCAGCAGCTTGCCTTGACCAAGAATGCCGCTGCCATACTCGCGCAGAATTTCAAAATCCTTAAGCGGGAACTTGTGACCCTAAGCCTCTCACCTTCCATCCAGTACGTAGAGGCGGTCTCCTGGGCAAACCGGATGAAAATTTCCCTTTCAAGCATTAGGGAGTATGGTGTGATCCAAATCATACTCGTAAGCGCGGCTGGGACCAACGCCTATTCAGTCAATTATGCCAACGCCGTCTTTACGGGCAAGGGATCCTATGGCCATGAAGATTATTTTGAATGGTGCAACAAACCGGAAAACAAAGGCAAGATCTATATCACCAATGTCAGGAAGGGGGTTGTGGCGGAGTCTGAGCCTGGTCTTCTCATGACTATGGCAACGCCCGTCTATCAGATTTCCAGTGATGAGGCCCATCCGATCCCCACGTTCCAATTTTCGGGGGTGCTGGTGTTTGTCCTGGACGCTGGTTTACTTGCAAAAAGATTCGTGGGGCCCATCAGGTCAGGTAGGACGGGGTATGCGTGGGTCATTGATGAATCCGGCGATTTCCTGTACCACCTGGAAAAGGATTTTGTTGGCGAAAACGCCTTTGAGGTTAGGAAACTTAGAGACCCGCATATCTCTTTCAGCGCGATTAATCTCATACAAAAGGCCAAGATGTTAAAGGGGAAGGAAGGGACATCGTGGTATATTTCAGGGTGGCACCGGGGCGTGACCGGAACTATGAAAAAATTGATTGCCTATGCACCGGTGCAGCTCGGGGCTGCCAACACGACACGGACATGGTCGGTTGCAGTGGTGGCGCCGATTAGCGAGGTAGCAGATGCTATACACACCGTGTATGTGAGGCAATCTATGATACAGGGTATTTTCACCGCTGCGATACTTACCATATTTATCTTTTTGATCGCAAACGAGAGGGCCTGGCTTAAAACGCTTGAATACGAGGTCAAGGAAAAGACGAAAGACCTGGAAGGCTATGCCGCGAGACTAAGACGCTCTCAAGAAAAATACCGGTCCCTTGTCGAATCGGCAGATGACATGATCTATACGATGGACAAAGACTGCAATATACTGTCGGTCAACCAATACTGCTTGCGGTTGGTGGGGGCCCAGGCTGACGAGGTT